>CAYXPO010000485.1:0-4266 GCA_964466925.1 uncultured Nitrospirales bacterium | reverse complement strand
TCCCTGCGATGCAGCAGTCTTTTCCTGCGCCTTTGGCGAACTCGGCGGTGACCGATATTGACAGCACGCGGGTGTTTGTTCAAACACTGGTCACGCCACTGTGGGGGGTGCTTGCGGACCGCTTCAGCCGGAAATGGGTGCTGGTGGTTGGAACCGGGTTATGGGGGGGGCTGGGCCTCGTGTGCGGTCTTTCACAGAACTATTGGCAATTGCTGATCGCCTGGACGGTGTCGTTACTTGGTCTTGGCGCGCTGATCCCCGCGGGATTCAGCATGTTGTCCGATTGTTATCCGCCATCCGAGCGGGGCCGGGCCATCGGAATCCTGAACGCCATCGGCATGTCCGGCATCATCGTTTTCGGGCTGGTATGCAATCCATTTCTGGGCCTGTTCGGACCTTCCGGCTGGCGGATAATGTTTTTCGTGCTTGGCGGCCTTTCAATAG
Organism: uncultured Nitrospirales bacterium; assembly: GCA_964466925.1. Taxonomy (GTDB): domain Bacteria; phylum Hydrogenedentota; class Hydrogenedentia; order Hydrogenedentales; family CAILVY01; genus CAILVY01. The sequence continues at coordinate 3,822 of CAYXPO010000485.1, read as the reverse complement.
GCGCCGGGGTGATCCTGGCGATTTTCCTCAAAGAGCCGGTGCGGGGGGCGGCGGAGCCGGAATTGGCGGATGTCAGCCCGGAATTGCTGGCGGCGAAATTCCGTTTCCGGTTTGGAGACATGGCCGAGATTCTCCGGACCAAAACCATCTGGGTGGCGTATCTCCAGGGTTTTTTCATGTTGTCCGCCCTGTATATCCTGCTCCGGCTGTTCACGCTGTGGCTGGTCCGGGACCGCATGTTCAGGGAAGAAAACGCCCCGGTGGTTTTCGGGCTGATTGTGACGGCGCTGGCCCTCGGCTCGATCCTCGGGGGCTTTGCCTCCGATTGGGCGGAAAAAAAATGGCCGCGCGCCGGGCGTCCGGCCGTTTCTCAAATATCGCTGCTCCTCATCGTTCCCTCCGTGTTTGCGCTGGTCATGTGGGCCTACAGCACCGGGGCCATTCTTGCCATTTCCTTCTTTATGGCGTTGTTTCTCGACTGGACGCGCCGGTGCACGATCCAGCCCATCATCCAAAATGTGTTGCGTCCGGAATTGCGGGGCACCGCGCTGGCCTTCGCCGAATTCGCCACCGGCGGCCTGGCTTCCTTCATGGTCCTGTTCTTCGGGCGCTATGCCGATGGGCATGGCCTTTCGGTTGCATTTCTATTGGGAACCACGGGGAACGCGGCCATGGCGTTTGTTATTGCGTTTGCCTATTACCGGGTGTATCCGCGGGATATGGCCCGCCTTCGGGAGCAGATGCGCGAACGCCGCAGCGTGCTCTCGGGCCAAATCCAGCACCGGGAGACTGTTTAGCCGTTTATACGCTCCAGGGAGAACGGTAGTCGCGCGTCAGCCATTTGGGGTCGCCGCCATCACGCGCGAAACGCATTTTCTTGGGTTTCCAATGAATGACGGCATGGTTGTAGTACGCCTGATTCACCAAATGGCAGCATATCGCGCTGCGGCCGCCGATTTCCTCGTTGGTAATGGGTTTCTTGCGCGATTCCACGCAATCCAGGAAGTTGCGAATGTGGTCTTTGCTCACATAGAGCTTGACTTTGGCGTTGTTCAGGTATTCCTTCTCGACAAAGCTGAGGGCGGAGGCCAGAGAGCCTCCTTCTTCGCGTTTGGCGAATCCCGCCACTTTCTTTCCGCCGAGCCAGAACTCGAATTGGCCGCGGTTCACCTTGACTTCGCCCTCGGCGCCAAAGAAATGGATGCCGAACCCCTGTCCATGGATAACCTTGATATCGCCGCCGTAGTGAAGCACGGCGCCGGAAGTGGCGTTCGGGTCTTCGGGCGGATGAACTTCCTTGGGGCCGCTGTCGTCCATGTCCAGCCCCCATTGAGCGATATCGAGGTGATGCGCGCCCCAATCGCCCACCGCGCCGCTGCCGAACTCCTTGTAGGAGCGCCAATCCGGAAAATGATCGTGAACTCCGCGGGGGCTTAAAATCGAGTTGTACGGGCGCATGGGCGCTGGGCCCACCCACATATTCCAGTCCAAGCCGGGTTCCATGGGTTCTTCCGGGAGATTGCACGGAACCCCGGGAGGCCCGAAACTGCACAGCACGTGGTCTATCTTCCCGATGGCGCCGTTCCGCACCAGTTCACAGGCCACCCGGAATTCTTCCATGGAACGCTGCATAGAGCCTGTTTGAAGCACCCGCTTGTTCTTTTTCACCGCATGGATGATCTCGACGGCCTCGTGAATATTGTGGGTCAAGGGCTTCTCACAATAGACATCCTTGCCCGCGCGAAGCGCCGCGAGCGTGGGGATGGCGTGCCAGTGGTCCGGAGTGGCGATGCATACGGCATCAATGTCGGTCCTTGCGATTACCTCGCGGAAGTCGTTGTACGCGGCACACTCGGGAGACCCCTTGTCCGGGTGATCCGTGTAATATTTGTTTGCCCGTCCCTGGGCATCCACCCGGCGGGTGGTATCCACGTCGCACACCGCCGCCACCCGGATTCGCTGGTGATGCAGAAAGGCATCCAGAAGCCCCTGGCTTTGCTTGCCCATGCCGATAAACCCCATGACAATACGATCATTCGGCGGGGTTTCCGCACTCCAGACACGGGAGGGTAAAATAAAGGGGGCTGCGGAAAGGAGGGAGAGTTGCTTTATAAAGGTGCGCCGGCTGGTGTTCATGTTCGATTCCTTGCTTTTATGTATTCTGGTTCCCAACATCCCTAATGCTCCGGGGCAACATCCCGCCGCGGGCATCTCAGTTTTGTTGGGGAGCCATCCTAACAGTTTCGCGTATCGTTGTAAAAACCATGAAAGGATGGCAAAAAGTGGAATGCGGACACAAAAAATCATATAGTAGGGGATGTAGTAGTTGTTCGCGGAGAAAGCGGCGGTGCTCATCTTATTCAGCAACACATGTAAACGAGGAGGGACAGGACATGAAAAAGAGCCGTGCAAGTGTATTGATGTGCGTTTTGTTGGCCTTGGCGGTCACCGCCCTGGGGTGTGGCGGCAAGGAATCCGCACCGCCCGCGCAAACCCCGCCTCCAGCATCCGGCGATAAACCCGCGCCTACCGCGCCTACCGCGCCCGCGGCCCCGGCGGCGCAAGGCCCTGTCATCGAGTTTTCGTACAGCATCTTTTTCCCTCCAACGCATGTGCAATGTGAAGCGGCGGTGGCTTGGGCCAAAGAGGTGGAGAAACGCAGCGGCGGACGGGTGAAGATCAACACATTCCCGGGCGGTTCGTTGACACAAGCGCCCCAGGTCTATGATGGCGTGGTGAACGGCATCTCCGAACTTGGGATGAGTTGTTTTGCGTATACCCGGGGCCGGTTCCCGCTGTTGGAAGGGCTGGATCTTCCCTTGGGGTATCCCAATGGCAAAGTGGCGACCCAGGTGGCCAACGCGATGGTGCAAAAGTATGCGCCGCAGGAAATTGCGGACACGCATGTGTTGTACGTTCACGCGCACGGCCCGGGAATCCTGGCCTCCAAGAAACCGGTGCGCACTCTCGAGGATGTTGCCGGACTGAAGATTCGCGCCACCGGTCTTTCCGCGAAGATTGTGGAAAATCTCAAGGGCACGCCGGTCGGCATGAGCCAGCCTGAAACCTATGAGGCGTTGCAGAAGGGGGTGGTCGAGGCGACGTTGTGCCCCATTTAAACCCTGAAGGGCTGGAAACAGGGCGAGGTCATCTCTTCGGTAACCGACAGTTCCGCCATTGGCTACACCACGGCCATGTTCGTCACGATGAACAAGGCGAAGTGGGACAGCCTGCCCGCGGACATTCAGGCGGTGTTCACGCAAGTCAGCCAGGAGTGGGTGGCCAAGCATGGCGAGGCATGGGACAAGGCCGATGACGATGGGCGCGCCTTTGTGGCCAGCCTGAATCACGAGATCATCCCCCTGCCCGAGGCGGAACAGGCGCGCTGGAAAGAGGCGGTCAAGCCGATTCTGGACGGCTATGTGGCCGCCTGCAAGGAAAAAGGATTGCCGGGCGACACCTTTTTGCAGGATGCGCTTGGGTTGATCGCGAAATATGCACCGGGAACCGCGCAGTAAATGGGCGGGGCCGTGGATACCGGAGTGATCGGAAAACTGAAGGCGGCGCAACAAGCGTATCATGCCGTTCTCCGGCTCGTGGTCATGGCCATGGCGGGGCTTTCGGGGCTGGCGGTGCTGGCCATGATTGGAATCACCACGGTGGATATCGTGATGCGGGCTTTGGGCGGCGCGCTGTTGGGTTCGTACGACATGGTGCGTATCGCGGGTGCGTTGGCGATTGCCTTTTCGCTTCCCTACACCACGGCGGTCAAGGGCCATGTCGCCGTCGAGTTCTTCTTTCAAAAGCTGAACCGCCCCGGGC
>CAYXPO010000484.1:0-4273 GCA_964466925.1 uncultured Nitrospirales bacterium | reverse complement strand
GCCTCAATGAACATTCCTCCTTCTCCTTTGAAACGTATCATCGCCGAAAAGACGGGTCCCGTGTTGATATTCTGTTGAGCGCCGCCCCCTTGGAACCCACCATCACAAATGTCGTGGTCACGGTCATGGATATAACGGAGCACAAACACATGGAGGCGGAACGCCAACGGCTTGAAACCCAGTTCCAGCAATCCCAGAAAATGGAGGCGGTCGGTCAACTCGCCGGCGGCGTGGCCCATGACTTCAACAACCTGCTCCAGGTAATTAACGGCTACACCGACATCGCCCTCATGGACCTCGAACCCGGTTCCCCGGCCACCCAGGCCCTTCAGGAAATCGCCACGGCGGGCGAACGCGCCGCCCGCCTCGTTGGCCAGTTGCTGGCCTTCAGCCGCCGCCAAATCATGAAACTTGAATACATGAGCCTGAACACGGTGGTGGAAGAATTCCTGAAAATGGTCAAGCGCGTGATTGGGGAGGACATTCACGTGAACTTCGTCCCCGGCCACGCGTTGGGCGTGGTACACGTGGACCGTGGCCAGATGGAGCAAGTAATCATGAATCTCTGCGTCAATGCCCGCGACGCCATGCCGCAGGGGGGAACGCTCACGATCGAAACCAAGAATGTGGAGTTGGACCAGGACTATTGCGATGCACATGCCGGCGCGACCCCGGGACATTACATTCTATTGACCATCACCGACACCGGCTGCGGCATGGATGCAGAAACGCAGAAGAGATCGGGAAAAGGCACCGGCCTCGGCTTGGCCACCGTCTATGGAATCATCAAACAGCATGACGGCATGATCCAGGTGTACAGCGAACCCGGCATGGGCACTATCTTTAAAATCTACCTGCCCAAATTGGAGCCGTCCGTTCATCAAGCCCTTCCCAAAGACGAATCGCCCGTCCAGGGCGGTCATGAAACCATCCTGATGGCCGAGGATGATCCCATGGTGCGCGCCCTCGCCCAAAAAGTCCTCGAAAACGCCGGATATACCGTCCTGGCCGCCTGCGACGGCCGTGAAGCGCTCGATGTGTTTCATGAAAACCCGGATCGCGTGGACCTCGTGCTGTTGGACGTTGTCATGCCCAACCTCGGAGGAAAGGGCGTCTATGACGAACTGCGAAGGGACTTCCCAAACCTGCGGTTCCTCTTTGCCAGCGGGTACAGTGAAAATGCCATCCACACCGGATTCATCCTCGACGAAGGCATCGAGCTTATCCAAAAACCCTACGCCCCCAAAGAACTGCTTCGCCGCCTGCGCATGATACTGGACAATGCCCACTAAAGTGCGGACGCGGCCTTGAGCCTGCAGTCTATTGGCGCAGTTTGGAGTGGGGGAGAAGCGCCGCCCCAACCGCCCCCAGCAATGCCACGCCGCCCGCCAACAAAAGCGCCGGCAACAGGGAACCGGCGGCATCCGCCACCGCTCCCCCAACGCTCGGCCCCAAAGCCTGTCCCAGCCCGAAGAACAAGGTGATAAACCCCAAACCCGCCGGGGCAAGCCAGGGTCCCAAAATATCCCCGCTGGCCGCCGCCATAATCGCCGGAATGCTCCAGGCCGATAATCCGAACAAGATCGCGGAAAGGGTGAATCCAATGGGCGCGGGCCACAGCGCAAACATACTGAATGCCACGGCGTGAAGAAGATACACCATCACCAATGCCCATTTTCGTCCCACTACATCCGAAACCGTGCCCCAAATCAATCCGCACACCAGGCTGAACCATCCCATGGTCATGAAAAGCCTGCCCGCTTCCGTCTGCGTATACCCGCCATCCGCCATCAGGCTCTTCACAAAGAACGTCATGTAAATAATGTACGAAAAACCAAACGCCACATAGACCAATCCCAAATGCCAGACCACCCACGAACGATATACCCTGCCCCAACGGGTCTTTTCCAAGGAAACCGCCGGTGCAAGCGCCTCATCCCCCGCACCGAATGGAGTCAACCCCATATCGGAAGGCCGGTTCCTCAATAGTGCATACCCCAGTACCGCCAACAGGAAAGTAACCCCGCTGAAAATCAACCAACTCACGCGCCATCCGGCAGCACCAAAGACATTTATCACCTGCGGCACCAGCGGCCCTGTGCTAATCAAGGCCAGCGAAGACCCCGCCACGGCAATACCCGTGGCCGTGCCCCGCCGCCGTTGCGCAAACCACCCCGCCACCAGCCCCATCACCGGCACATTGCTCGCCCCGCTTCCCATCCCCGTCACCATCCGCCACACCGCCGCTTGCGCATAGCTGCCCGCCAAGCCCGTCAACAGCATCCCCGCACCCGCCACCACCAAGCCCGCCGTAATCACCACCCGCGGACCAAACCGCGATGCCAGGGCTCCCCCTATCAGCGACAAGGCCAGATAACCAATCAAATTCACCGTGGCCAAAAAACCCGCCTCCGCCGTGCTGAACTGAAGCCCCGCCTGCATCGAAGGCAATACCATGGAGTACCCGAACCGCGCAAGCCCCAGCGCGCCGAACACCACCAGCGTCCCCATGACAAGAATCACCCACCCATAATGCACCCGGTATTTCGCGGAATTCATCGCCCATGCTCCTTAAAGAACGACAGTCTACTACTTCCAGGCAACTTCATGCATTCTTTCAAGTACAATCAAATCAGCCTCCATACCTAAAAATCGGTGTGTCTTTGGTGTCCTTGGTGTCCTTGATGTAAGATTGTCCCATGGACCCCGACAAACGCATAGAACAACTCGAAGACCAAGTGCGGCGGCTGACGCAGCAGCTTCAGCAATTGCTCGCGGAACGTCAGACTCCTGAAACCGCCGAGACACCCGATAAGGAGCATGAATCCGGGGGTGTCCCCGACGCTTCGCTGGTCTCCGACATGCGCCAGCGCGTGGACCGCGCCCTCAAGGTCAAAGCCGACGAAACCATCGAATCCCGCATCGGCGCCGTGTGGCTCAGCCGCGCCGCCGTCGTGGTCACCATGACCGCCTTCGCCCTCGCCGCGCGCGCCACCTTCTGGTCCGAAGCCATCGGCCCCGCCGAAAAAGTCCTGTTCTGCTACCTTCTTTCCGGCGCCTTCATGGCCTACGGTTTCTTTTCGCGCAAAGGAAAAGACATCTTCACCCACCCCATCCTCGGGTGCGGCCTCGCGGGCTTGTATTTCACCACCTATGCCGCGTTTTTCATTGACCAGATGAAAATCATACACACCCCCTGGCTCGCCATTCCCCCCTTGTTCCTGTGCCTGTTGTTGCTCGCGGGGATCGCCCACTGGAAAAAAAGCCAAACCGTCGCCGGCATCTCCCTGTTCCTCGCCTACTACACCGTCGCGGTAAGCTGCACGCAACAACCCGCCAACCTCGAAAGCATCGTCTACGCCCTGCTCACCTGCACCGCCCTTGCCGCCGTCACCCTCGCCTTCCATGCCGTCCATCGTTGGATGCTCTTCACTTGGGTCGCCCTTATTGCCACCCACGCCACCTATATCTTTTTCTTTCTCCGGCAACCCGCCGGTCTGCATGTCGCGCCACACCTGTATTTCTGGATTTCCAACAGCTTTCTCACTACTTGCTTCATTCTCTTTTCCCTCACGTGCATCGTTGACGCCCGTAAAACCGGCGAGTACCGCCGCATGGTCGCCCCCATGTCCGGCGTCAATTCCGCCATCTTCCTCCTCCTGACCTACTGGGCCGTGCGCGATCATTACCCCCAAGAACAATGGATGTTCCGCCTTGCCGTGGCCGGACTCATGCTCCTCTTCGCCGTCTTCGCCGAAACCACCGGCCCCCGCCGCAACTACCTCTTCCAAATCTTCATCGCCAAAACGGTCATCATGCTCACGCTCGCCTTGCAGGCCTATCTTTCCGATTCCGGAGAAAAACTGCTCGTCGCCATGTCCGTGGAATGCCTTGCCCTGGCTATTTCCTACAAGCGCAGCGGCATTGTCGCCTTCAAAGTCCTCGGCCTGCTCCTGATGGCCATCACGTTCATCGGATGCCTCGCCTCCGTAAAAATGCCGGGAACCGTCAATCTCTGGGGATATTTCCTCCCCGCCAATTGGTTCTGCGCCATCGGCGTCGTTTTCTTCTTCCAGATCACCGCCTGGTTCTACGAAAAATTCGTCCGCGGGCTCCGCCCCGAAATGCGCTTCACCAGCGGCCAGTGGTTTCTGGCGGACTCCATGATGGACCTGCACAACGCCTCCATGGCCGTCATCCACGCCGCCGCCGGTTCCCTCATCCTCCTCACCATCACCATCATGGATCGCGGGGTAGACCCCGCGCTGCCCTA
>CAYXPO010000483.1:0-4295 GCA_964466925.1 uncultured Nitrospirales bacterium | reverse complement strand
GCGTTGATGCGGCTAGGCGCTCCAGCCGCTGTCCAGCACCACGCGCGCCTTCGGATAGATGATCGCGAAGTCGGTCACCGTGGTCAGATACGTGCGGTCCCACTGCTGATTGATCAGCTTGTCGCTCTCAATCATCAGGTCCTGTTCCGTCAGCTTCTGGACCGCATAGTTCGCGTCCAGGAGGGTCAGCTTGTTGGCGGGTTGACTCGCCATCGGCACCAGCTTCACGCCCAGCGGCGTGGGCAGGTTGCCCGTCTTGGCAAAATCGAACAACGCGCTGTCTTTAATCTCCTCCAGGGCGAGCAGCGCTTCCAGGGTGGCCGCATTGGCCAGCATGTGCGTCGGCGTGAAGTAATGATCGAGCGTCAGTTTGTTGAAGCCCGACACCAGGTCGGCATAGGCCCACACACTGGCGGTGTGCGTGTTGACAACCGTGGCCGAGGTGTCCTCGTCCGAATTGTCGCCGTTCACCAGCACGTCTGCCAGGCGCGCGTCCAGGTTGCGGCCCAGGTTTTCGCCGATCCGCTTCAGGTGCACCCGCAGCATGTCCACCGACATCCGCCGGATCACTTCGTACGAGGCAATCACGCCCCGCCCGAACTTGTCCAGCTTCACCACGCGGTCGCCGTAGCGGATTTCCGATTCCGGAATGGCCGCGCCTTCCGCGACCCGCCGCAGTTCCTCGTTCGCATCATTCTCCGCCACGTACGGCACGTCATACGCCGTGCTCGAAATGGCCTCGTCGCGGATGATCAGTTGCGGATACACCGGCTTCCGGGTCATCCCGGTCACCACCGCTTCGCGCACCACATCGGGGAACAGCCACTTCGTGTTCGGGTCGGTCTGGAAAAAGCGCTCGACGGAAATCCGGCTCAGGTCAATGCCGAATTCCTGTGCGCAGTATTCCTGCACATTGGTGCCGAGCGCGCGAAAGTACTGCGTGTGCGTCAGCCCCAGCGACCCGAGGGTCTCATACAATTCCCGGCCGCGCAGGCTCCGCAGTTTCTCCTGCGGCTGGCCCAGAAACCGGGCGCATTCACGAATCATTGCAATGTCATACGCCATGATTGGTTCCTTTCTTACAGCAGCACGTCCACCGTGCCCGCCGTGGTGTTCACATACACGTTAATGCCCGCGCCTTTGCCCGACGCCGGCGCCTTCACACTGCCGCCGGTGGCCGACGCCACCACGCCTTTCACTCCGTCCACCGCGGGCGCGTCGCCCGTGTAGGCAAAGGTGCAAATGCCGCGTACTTTCACGGAAACGGCTTTGTTGTTTTCCGAGGCATCCGCCAAGGCCTGCCCGAAGACTGCGTCTTCCGCGTCCGTTTCGTTGGTCACGGCGTAATTGCCCGTCAGCTTCAGCGCGTCGCCCTTTCGGATCGCCACTGCGCCGCTCGACGGGGTTTGACATGTGATCACCAACTCGGTGATCGGTCCGCCGATATCGCCAAATGCCATCTTCCTGCTCCTTTCGTTTGTTGGGCCGGGCCGTATCCCGTCTTCCGGACGGAATGCGGCTACCCTTGTTCCTTCAGAATCGCCATGCCCCGTTCGGACCACCCCTGTGGTTCCTCTTCGGGCAGTGGCTCCGGTTGTGACACGGGCTGGGGCGGATACTTCGCATCAAAGCGCACTTCATACGCTTCCAGGTGATGATGGATGTCCCGCAGCGAGAGATGCGCCAGCGTCGCCCGCCAGACGGTCTCGTTAAAACCCGGCCCGTCAATCACCCGCCCCAATCCGCAAAATCGTTCTATCGCCCGCCGCCGCGCTTCCACGCCGTCCTGAATAAGCCGCGCGGCCAGCTTCGGCTTTACCTGATGCTCCTTCATTGCCGCGCGCGCTTCCTCCACCCACTCGGGGGTTGTTTCCCGCGCCGTGTTCAATTCCAGCGGCGCATGAAACGCCTTCCGCGCCGCGTCCAGGGCTTCGGTCAGGGAAAGCGCCCGTTCCCGCGCCACAAAGCGTGTTCCTTGAGACCCGGCCGGCACAATCGAGCCTTCGATCACTTCCAGCACGTCCCGCATGATGAAATGACACGTCTGCCCGCCGTAGCCGCGCCCCGGCACGTGATCGCACGAGCGGATGTCCTTGCCGCAGACCGAACACTCCGGCAGGCGGAAGGAAAACCCAATCGAGGTCTCCCGGTACACGCCGCCCTCGATGTTCAAAATGAAATCTGCGTTGTCCGCCGTGCGCAGCACGTATACTTCCGGACGCACCGACACCACATCCCCCTCCCGGTGCAACTCCGAGCGGAAAAAGGTGCCGCGCGGCAGCGACCCGCGCAGATCGTGCCGCTCCATCAACGGACGCCCCAGCACCATTTCGTTAATCTTCGCCAGTTCCGCCTCCGGGAAGCGGCTGAAATGCTTGTCCACCTGGTTGTGGCACAAATCCAGGGTGAACACCGCGAACTCTTCCCGCCGCAGCGGACGCAGCGCGAAACGGTTCACCGCCGCCAGCAGCGCCTCCTCCCCGGCTTCGGCCTCCGCGGCCTCCGCCCAGGCCCGCATTCCAATCAACACGCCTTCATGCCGGAAGACGAACGGTTCCAATTCCATGTTCATGGTTCGATTCCTTTGCGTTGTGTGCGGCTACGCACGTTGATCGCCTGCCAGATGCTCTTCATGCGGTCCCCAATCGTTTGGCCGCTTCTTCCTGCGTGATAAAGCCGCCCACGCGAAGCTTCATCACGTTCTCAATTTCTTTCCCCCGCGCCTGTGCCTCCTTCAGAATGTCCACGGTCCGGTTTTGGCGGAAATGCACCCGCGCCTTGGCCTCCCCCCACATCAGCGCCAGTTCAAAGTTGTATAGCCGTTCCAGAATCCGCTTAACGCTTCGGTTCACCGCCTCCACATGCCGGTTGATGATTTCAAACTGCGCCGTGCCGTAGGTTTCCGTCGTGCCGTAATTCCGCCCCAACAATATCGGCATCAAATGCATCCCCGTGATGACCTGTTCCTCGATGGCCTTGTGATTGTCGTAAAAGACGTGCGAACTTTGATCCCCGCGAAGCAACGACACCTTCACGTTTTCGAACGTCACCAGGTTTTGGTCTGCTTCCAGCCCGTTCAACCGTGTCCGGAGCGCCTCCAGGTTCGCCGACGCCCGTTCATTGAATTGTTCCGCGGTCTCCCCGCGTGCCTGGGGTTCGGGAAGATACTGCACATGCAATTTCGACCACCCCGCATTCCGCGTCGCCTTCGCCATGTCTTCCATCAGCCGCTGCTGAATCTTCACCACGAACGGAATGCACCGCAGCATGGACCGCCCATAGGGGTTCGTGCCATCCCGGTCCATCCCCACATACAAAAATCGCTCCCGGGGCAGCAGGATCGATTCGCCATGATGAAGCTGATACGCCTGAAGCCGGCCTTCCTCCCGTTTGAACCGCACCGTCCAGGCATCCACGGGAACCACGTCGTGGATGGATTCGCGGCTGTGCGTCAGCACGATTTCCAATGCCGCCGCGCCATAGGTGAACAGCGAGGCGTAAAAAATGTCCAGGAGGCCGTCCATGCCCCGGTCCCCGCCGTTCACCCGCGCATTCAACCGCGCGATCAACCCTTCCGCGCGCCGCCGCGCCGCCTCCGAACTGGCCTCGCAAATCTCCACGTCAAACCCCGTCTGACACAGCCGCTTCCAGGTCCACACGGCATCCGAAATATCCGGGATCGCGTCCCGAAGAAACCGGTAGACCTGCAACATGTAAAACGGCGTTTGATTCGGCAGCGGCACATACGATTCCAGCGCCGCCCCCAACCCCGTGATGTCCTCCGCCCGCGACACCGTCCGAAACGTGCCCGCCGGAGCCGCCGCCTTTCCCGCGCCACGCTTCACTTCCGGGCGCTTTTTCATGAACCAGCTTTTCCACGTCGCCATTGTGCGTCCTCCAGGGTTGTTGCCAACGGTCTTCACCCAACAGCGCGGCGCATTACAGGAAAAACGGGTATCGGGTGCCGGGTGCCGGGTATCGCAGACGGGAAAAATCAGGGTCCTTGAGGGGCATGAAGACGATCAGGCGGCAAGAACAGGGGCGGGAAGGGATGGAAAACGGAAAACAACGAAATATCTGCATAAAATCAATGAAAAAGGCCCAATAAATTTTTTCACCCCAACAAAAATGAGCGAAAAACCGAGACGCGGACGTCTACTTTTTCCAAATCCCGGAATCAGGGCTGGAAAATCCACGATAACACCAAAGACAGTAGACCCTGCGGTGGGTGCGGTAAGGTGGGTGCAGCGAAGCGGAACCCACCAAGACCCTGCGGCGGGTGCGGTAAGGTGGGT
>CAYXPO010000482.1:0-4307 GCA_964466925.1 uncultured Nitrospirales bacterium | reverse complement strand
TACCAGGTGCTCTCCGCCGAGGCCTACTCCAAGCATGGCTTCAATATAGACACCGGAAGCGCTCACCGCCGCCATTGAAGAAGCCCAAATCATGTACGCCATGGACAAAGTGAACGACGCCGTCCAGCAGTTGCAGCAACTGGCCGAAACCCACGGGAATGCCGAAGAACGCCTCCCCATCTGGATGGCCTTGGCGCATGTCTACCGGGATTTGGGGCTCACCGAGGCCGCCGCCGGAATCGCCAAGGATATCGCCGCCGCAACCACGGAATCCGAGCCCTTGGCCGAAGCCGCCGTAGACCTCCTCCACGCCGGCGCACTCGAAGAGGCCCTGCCCCTCATTGCCCGCGTGGATGCCGCAAAACTCAGCCGCGCCTCCGCCTACACCCTGCAGATGGAATTCGGAAAGGCCCTCCTCAACGTGGATCCCAACCGCGCCCTGGAAAAACTCGAATCGGCCTATCTCACTTATCCCGATGCGCGCAACCCCGAAGACGAACAACTCCTCCTCGAAGCCTATATCGCCGCCAACCGCACCGCCGCCGCGCGCCGCATGGTCATGGAAAAAGCCGCCCAAGCACACAATGCCCCGGCGGAAACCCCCTACATGATTGACGCCGCCATCACTTGGGGCGATTTTCTCTACGCCAAAGGCGATTACCGCGAAGCCGCCGAAGCCTACGGCATGGCCATTCAAGCCGCACAAGTTTCCACCTTCACCGGAAAAGGCGTCAAAACCGATCCCCGCTGGGCCAAATACCAGCGCGCTAACGCGCTCCTGGAACTGGCCGACTTCTCCGAAAGCCTCTCCCTCTACAAAGACCTCGCGGCCTCCGATTCCCCTTGGGCCAAAGAAGCCGGCATAAAAGCCGCCTATGCCGAATTGGAACAACGCCTGCGCGGCGCCGTCCCATTGAATGAAAGCGCCGCCACTCCCAAACAAGAAGGATAAGCCATGCCGTCCGCACCGGAACTCGTGCCCCGGCTCACGAATTATTTCACAAGGCAGATCGCATGGCTGCAAAACGTCCTGAGCGAATTTGACCATTTCGAGCATGCCCTGAACGAACCGGAATTGGAGGCCCTCGCGGAACGACAGCGCACCCGGGAACATCAACTGGAACAGTTCGCCCGGGAGCAACGCGGGTTGCTCCATGAATGGCAACAGACCACGGACCTGCCTGAAACCGACCGGCAGGCGGTGAAAGCACTGGCCGCCCAGGCAAAACAATTGACCGATCAACTTACCCTCACCTATGAAAGCGCCATGAAAACAGTGGAACAAATGAAAACACGGCGAACCCATTCCGCGCAGGCCCTGCAACGCGGACGCGGCATGTTGGACAAATACCGGCCGGGCGGCGATCTCGACCCCGGATTCATTGACAGGAAAGCATGAGCGGTCAAACAACGGACATCGAAACCCTCACCCGCGCGCTGGAAGCTTTCACGCGTTCCATGCACGTGATGGAAGAAGCCTACCGCCGCCTCGAATCCCGCGTGGCCGAATTGGATCAGGCCCTCGAATCCAAAAACCGAGAACTCGAACTCACCACCGACTACCTCAGCAACCTCCTCGAAAGCATGTCCGATGGTGTCATCGCCGTGGACACACGGGAGGTTGTCACCCGATTCAACCGCGCCGCCGCCGCCATTCTCGGATTCGAACCCGCGGAAGTCACCGGCCGCCCCTTCCATGAAGTGTTCGGCCGCGCCTTCGCCGCGCCCCGCATTCCCGGCGCCATGGAACTCCGCGCCAAAAGCGGGCGCATGGTTCCCATCAACGAACGCGATTCCGTCGTGGACGGCCACGGCAAACGCCTCGGACGCGTGAAAACCTTTCACGACCTCAGCGAAATCATCGCCCTGCGCGAACAACTCCGCCAAATGGACCGCCTCGCCGCCATCGGCGAAATGGCCGCCACCGTCGCCCACGAAATCAGGAATCCCCTTGGCGGCATCCGCGGCTTCGCCGCCTTTCTCGCCCAAGACATCCCCGCCGAAGACCCCCGGCGCAGGCTTGTGGACAAAATCAACGAGGGCGTCAAGGCCCTCGACCGCGTGGTCACCGAACTATTGGAATACACCCGGCCCGTGGAATTGAATCTCAGCCGGTGCTCCTGCGTGGAGCTTGTCCGGGATGCCCTCGGTTATCTCGAATATGATTCCGCCCGCGTCATTATTCTGCTCGAGTTGGACGAAAGCCTGAAAATTCGCGGTGATGCGGAAAAACTCCGGCAAGTATTCCTGAATATACTGCTCAATGCCGTTCAGAGCATCGAGGCCAATGGTGAAATCCGCGTGCGCGCCGAGGCCGACGACACCTATGCCGCCCTCTCCGTCCAAGATACCGGCTGCGGCATGACCGAAGACCAGATCAAGAGCATTTTCTCCCCCTTCTACACCACCAAGGAAAAAGGCACCGGCCTCGGCCTGGCCCTCTGCCTCAAAATTGTCGAAGGCCACGGAGGCGACATCCGCGCCGAGAGCACCCCCGGCCAAGGGTCCACCATCACCATCCGCCTCCCCAGAACTGAATAACCCGCCGCCGGCCATTATCTTTTGGCCAACTTCCAGAAAGCGGCTACGCCTCGATGGTTCTGTTGTCGCTCAGATTCAGCCAGCCGATACCCAGTTTCCGCAGGCAGTACCCGGTTTCTTTGAGTTGATCGCCGTAGGCCAGCATCCAATGAAAACCCTTCATCTCCTGTGCCAGCAGATGGTGATCGCCTTCAATGGTGACATCCACGCGCGAACGGCAAATATCCATGTAGGGCGTTTCCAGCGTTTTGCCGCGAAACCCAATCCAGCGCTTGTCGCCGAAGTCCGGATCAAGAACCGTCACCATCTGCCCGGGCCGCATCTCCACCTTGGGCGCCGCGCCATAATCCGACTCGAAGTGCGTCATGATCCGCACCTTCTCAAGATTTTTCCCGTCCATCTTGCGCGGCGCGGTGCAATGGGCCAGCGTAATGATGCCGTGATGCGGGTAGGTGGGGTCCTGTAAAAACACGGGGGTTGAAGCAATATTCTGCAACAACACGCCGGACGGGATGACCGCGAAATCGGATTCGCAAAACGCCATGGCCCCGGAATCATTTAACAAGGTCAACACCAGACACGCTGTGGTTTCCGACATGGGCATGATCGTGCTCATGCAATTATTAATCGTGATGGCGTGCGTGCCATGTTCGGCCAGAACATCCTCGAACACCTGGGTGAGCAGAAATGCGCGGTCCACAAAGCCCCGGTCCGTCTCCAGGATCACCCCCGCCCCCTTCAAATAGTCCTGCGCGTCCGCCTCCGCTTTTTTCACGCGCTCCGGATTGGCGCGCGCCGCCTGAATGCGCTTCCCGAGTTCCTCGTAGGGATAATTGATTAACTCCATCTTCCAGTGGTCTTTGGCCCGTTGCGGCGATTGTTGCCCGCCCACGCCCCAGCCGCTTGCGCCGCCGATGCATACCACCTTCGCCCCCACGGTGTTCTTCAGCGCATAGAAGGAGCGCAACCGCCACAGCACATCGGCATACTCATCCACCACCACGTCTTCCGGGGCAAGCCCCGGTTCGCCCAGTTCATCCACGGTCTTCCGCATCAACCGGGGGCTTACAATTTCATACCAGAGATAGACCGGACCGGATTTATGCCGCACATACACCAGGTTATAGCGGTTGGGGGAAATCAGCGGTTCGAGTTCGCCCGCCGCCCCGTAAATCAACATCACGTCCGCATCCCCATCACGCAACGGGGCGGCCTCGGCGGCCTTTGTCACCTTGGCCAGGGGCCGGATCGTGATCGGGAATTCCGCTTGTGCGGACAAAGCCTTCAATTCGCTTTCAATCCGCTGGACCTCCTGGGCGACATCGGCCTCGGTCTTCAACCCGCCCCAAGGCCGCCAGCTCGTGGCTTGTTGTGGTTTACAGACTTGATATGAAAGCACCGGCTGAACCACCAGTGTCTTCTTCTCCAAGGAGGGCTTAATCCGCGGCGCTTCACCAAGAGTCCCTTTAGCCGCCGTAACACATCCCGCCAGCGCCGCCGCGCCGATGGCCGTGCCGCCCATCGCCGCCAAAAACGAGCGCCGTCCCACCGGGTCTAAAGAACATCCGCAACATCCCGAATGCTTGTGCATGGCCGTCATTCCTCCAACATTAGGTTTATCCTACCTCAGTATTTATACGCCCAACACGAAAGTTGTGTGGTCAACAAGCCATTACGGCGCCGCCGAGCCTTCCGCCGCCTCCCCCTCCTCTTCCGGAATCGGCAAATCAATGCTTTCGCCCGGTTTCACGCTCAGCATTTGCGCG
>CAYXPO010000481.1:0-4308 GCA_964466925.1 uncultured Nitrospirales bacterium | reverse complement strand
CCAGCACTTGATCCTTCTTGACAGAATCGCCTTCCTGAATGCGCAGTTCGGCAATCCGCCCGAATATTTTCGGGGCCACGTCAATCTGGCGCGCATCCACCTCGCCCTGAATCACCAGCGGGCCCGGCGCGAAGATTTTCTTGTTGCCGAAATACACCGCGCCGGCCACCACGGTTAAAATCAACACGAACGCAATAATGCCTAGGACGGTTCTCATGTCTTCCTTCCCGCCTGTTTGTTGGGGCGGCGCGCGCAGGATGTATCCAGACCCAGCCCCGTGAAGGTGATCTGGGTGATGTGCGCCACCACGGACCGCAGAAATTTCTCCGAATATTCGTTCTCGCGCGCCAACAGCAAAATGGGTTCGCGGGCGACGTTGTAGAAGATGATCTGCCCCGTAATCGAGTAGGCCCACAACCCCGCTTCCTCGTTACTGAGTTGCGGGCGGGCCTTTTGGAGCAGGGTCTTCAATGCGCGATGGTTGGGGCGGAACGCCTGCTCGATGATGGGATCAAGCGCCGGGCTCTTGCTCATGATGCACCGCAGGATCAGGCGGGCGTACCAGCGCGGCAGATCGCTGGCCACATAGGAGCGGGTTTCCCGGTCTATCAGCGCGCGCAGCGCCTCCACCGCCTCCGGCTGGGTCAACACCTCGGGAACAATATCGGCCAGCGCCGCCCGGCGCACCTCCGTCATCCGGCCCAACACGAACCGCACCACCTCCAGATACAGGTTTTCCTTCGAGGTAAAATGGTAGTTCACCGCCGCGACGTTCGCGCCCGCCGCCCGCGCAATCTCCCGGACGCTGGTGTCCCCGAATCCCTTGTCGGCAAAACGCTCCCCCGCCGCCAGAATCAGCCGCCGCCGCGTGTCGTCATTCGAGTCCGGTTGTCGCTTCGGTGATCGTCCCATGGTATGCCTCCCGGCCAAACCGCCGCCGTGGTTGTGCTTTCCCCATTTTAAAACAAATGTTTGTTTAAGTCAAACGTTCGTATTTTATCCCCGCGCCCGGTCCCCGGGCGCGGGGCCGCCGGAAGTTCGCATGCGAGAAGCCCGCCTGCCGGGTAAAAGGTGAAGCGAAGCAATCGCACCTGCGTGTCAGCCGGGCGGGGCCGCGCGATTATTCCGCTTCGGGGGGTATAGCTGGGGAGAACTTCGGGTCAGTCGCGTACGGCAAAAGGGTAACGCTCCGTGAGGAGAGTGAACTGGGCGGCGGACACCACCTGGACCAGTTCCGAACGCCCTCCCATGGAAACAAACGCCTCCCAGGATTCCATGACATGGAGCGCGCCCTTGTACAGCGCGTAGATGGTCACCTCATTCTTCTTGCGCAGAAAGAAGGGCATGTCACTGCCCAAGGGGGGCTGCTGGTCCAGATCAAATTGATAGGTCAGGGAGTCTTCATAGGCATTGACGACTTCATCCGCGGCGCCCACCATTCTCAGGCGGCCTTGGTCCAGCCACAGGGCCCGGTTGCACAGGGCCTGTATCCGGCCCTCGGCATGAGACACGAAGACCACGGTGTTGTTTTCGGAACTTATCCGCTCCTGCATCACCAGAAAGGATTTTTCCTGGAATTTCGCGTCCCCGACCCCCAACACCTCGTCCACCAGCAGCACGTCGGGATCGAGCTGAAAGGCCACGGCGAATCCGAGCCGGGCGCGCATCCCGGAAGAATAGGCGGACAACGGCTGATCGATGAACTCGCCCAGTTCCGCGAAACGGATGATGTCCTTCATGCGGGCTTCAATCTTGGATTTGGGCATGCCGAGAAACATGCCGCTCAAAATCGCGTTCTCCCGGCCTGAGAGGTACTCCACAAACCCCAACTGCAAGGAGAGCAGGGAGCACCGGTATTTATTGACCCCGATGATTTGGCCCGAGTCCGGCTCCATGATGCCCGCCAGCAGTTTCAGGAGCGTACTCTTTCCGGACCCGTTGAGCCCGATGATGCCGAGGGAGTCGCCCCGGTACAGATCAAACGAAATATCCTGAAGGGCGTAATATTTGCAGCGCCGCACCGAACCCCGTTTGATCCAATAGGACAGGGACACGTTGCGCAAGGAAATCATCGGCTCCTTTGGCTGATCGTCCATCATCACACCATCCTTTTCGCATAGACGCCGTCAAAACGCCGAATCAGCAACGCGCCCGCGAGAATCACCGCCGCGCTCACGCCGGCAATGATTGTCAACCCCTCGATATCCGGGCACTGGTGATGCATCAACACCGCCCGGTATCCGTCCAGCACATGATTCATGGGATTCAGCGCCATGTACCGCTGGTACGCGGCGGGGATGTCTTTTACACGGTACATGACCCCCGTGAAGAAGAACCCCAATTGAAGCACATAGGGGATGAAACTTTTCAAATCCGGAAGAAAGGGCACCACCGAACCCAGTAGAAAGGCGGCGGCGGTGCACAACAGGATTTCGGTCACCACGGGGAACACGGCCATCCACCAGGAAACATGCGGGAAATAGCCATAGAGGAACAAGGCGCCCAGCAACACCAGGATCGAAAAACAGAACTTGTAAAAACACACCAGCAACGATATCGCCGGAAAAATCACCTTGGGAAACGCCACCTGCTGCACCATGTTGGCATTCACCAGGATGCTGCCCGCCCCCGACGCGACCGACGATGAAAACCAATTCCACCCCACGATCCCGATCACCAGAAAGGGCACATAGTCCCCGCCGCCGCGGTTGAAAAAAATGCCGAAGACAATAAAGTAGGTGATCGTGTTGAAAACCGGATCCAGCAGCCACCACAACACCCCCAATTGCGTCCGGTTGGATTCCGCGCGAAAATCCGCCCATGCCTTGTGCACGACAAGATGGCGGTATGACCACAACGTGGAAACTTTATTCATAACAACACAATAACAAGGTACCGCGCTTCCTTGCGCTTTTCTGCAGCCAACAGTATAAAAAACTATACCACGTACCGCGGCCGGATGCAAAGAATCCGGCAAACCGCCGCGCGCCGCCGCAAGCACACGCCACGACAACGCCTTGCCCGCCTTGAATCACATATTGAGCGTCCATGGTCCCGTGCTCTATAGTGGGGGGAGTTGGACAATCAAGATGATACGTGATATCCGGCCGTATGGTTAATATTCAATATAAACGAGGTTTATGAATGGAAGGTACAATGAGTGAGAATGGGCTATCCCCCGGAGTCATTGGCGACAGCGAAGACTTCTACACAGTAACGCCTTGTCCACGGACCATTTTGCTCGAAACGACCACACGTTGCAATCTCCAGTGCGCTATGTGCGGCGCGAAAGCCATGCATGGCCGCCGTCCCGACATGCCCGAGGCCCTGTATCAGAAAATTCTCGAAGACTTGGCACCCCATCATGAACAGATCGAATCCCTGATGCTCTTTATGGATGGCGAACCGTTGCTTGATAAACGTCTCCCCATCTTCATACGAAAAGCCAAAGAGGCCGGTTTTTCCACCGTACGCATCGCCACCAATGGGATGCTGCTGACGGGAGCCACGGCGGATGCGATTTTGTATTCCGGCCTTGACAGTCTTATCGTATCCATAGACAGCCTTGATCCCCGTACCTATGCTGAAATTCGGGTAGGGGGCGACTTGAACCGTGTGATACAAAATGTAAAACAGTTCATGGCGTTGCGGGAAGCAAAACAACGGTTACGCCCGCAAGTCGAAGCACGCATGATCGTGATGCCTCAAAACCAAGCCGAACAAAACGAATACAGGGCATTCTGGAGGGGTATTGTGGATGATGTTCTCTTTCATGGTCTTCATAATTGGGGGAACGTAGAACACCTTACCCCGCCCTGCTCAACGGATGCCGTGCGTTGCAATTGGCCTTTTCGGTCTATGGTGATCTATAGCGACGGACGCGCAGGGTTCTGCTGCTTGGATTACGAAGGAATTTATCCGCTCGGCGATTTTTCTCATCAGTCGCTTAACGAAATTTGGCATGGTGAAGCCTATCAGAAGTTGCGTAAACACATGGCACGATCCGATATGCAATTTCTGACAAAATGCAGAAAGTGTAATTTCGCCTCGCTTCAACCCTTGACGCCGCAGCATTGGAAAAAGCTCCTGTTCCTCAATAGCACGGAGGACACGTGCGAACTTTTTCTTGAAATCAGCCGGCGCGGAGCGCTGATGCGAACGTCAAGATATTCGCTCCCCGCCCACAAGACCTTTACCTGGGGCCTGTTTTATCAAAACGATATCGAGCACGTGACCATATTCAGAAACGATAATGATTTTTTAACACGTGTCAAAATCAACCCCATTCAGACCTATTATGATATTGTC
>CAYXPO010000480.1:0-4313 GCA_964466925.1 uncultured Nitrospirales bacterium | reverse complement strand
GATTAAGAACCGCAACGACCTTTTCCAAAAACTCAACGCGGCCATTGCACAATTCGCCAAACGCCAGGAAACCTGGTTTCGGCGCATGGAGCGCAACGGCACGGTGATTCATTGGATTGACCGCGCCCATGCGGAGGAAGCCCTGCGGGTGGTCCGGGAATGCCTATGATCGGCGTTTTCTCCGGCTATCTGGCCAAACGCGCCCTGCTGGAGCGCTGGCCGCTCCTTGCGGGCGATACCGGAGGGGTGGAACAGGCGGTCGTCATTCCGGCATTCGCGGAATACCCCCGGCTTTTCCAAACCCTCGATGATCTGGCGGCCCATCCGGAAGAAGAACTCCGGCGGACGCTGGTCATTTGCGTCATCAATCACCGGACGGGCGTGGCGCGCGAAGATATCGAAAACAACCAGTGCACTTTGGCGGCGCTGGAAGGCTATGCCCGCGCGCGCGCGCTGCGGCTGGCCTGGGTGGATGCCGCCACGCCGGGAAACGAATTGCCGGAGAAGGATGGCGTGGGATTGGCCCGGAAAATCGGCCTTGATGCGGGTCTGGCCGTGTTGGCCCGCAACGAACAGCCGGAGGGGCCGCTCCTCTGCCTTGACGCGGATACGCGGGTGGACACCACCTATCTTACAGCCGTCCGTGATTTTTATCGCCGGGGGAAACGCTGGGCCGCCATCGTGGAATATGCCCATCCGCTCGATACGCCCGAACGCGCCGCCATTCTCTGCTATGAGCTTTTCCTGCGCTATCACGAACTCGGCCTGCGCTACGCGGGGTCGCCCTATGCCTTTCCCAGCATCGGCTCGACCATGACCTGCACCGCGCGGGCTTATGCCGCCGCGGGCGGCATGAACCGCCGCCAGGCCGGCGAGGATTTCTACTTCCTGCAGCAACTCGCCAAAACCGGCGTTGTCGAGCGCATCCACGCCGCGGCCGTGCGGCCTTCGCCGCGCGCCTCGCACCGCGTTCCCTTTGGCACCGGCAAGCGTGTGATCCGCTTTTTGGAACAGGGCGAAGACGAATATGTGCTGTACCACCCTGAAAGCTACCGCATCCTGAAAGCCTGGCTCGCGGTCGTTCGAGATCATCTACACGGCGCCCCGCAGGCGATGTTGGACCGTGCGCGGGAAATATCCCCCGAACTGGAACGTTATCTGGTCCGGCAGAATTTTTCCGAGGCGTTCTCCCGGCTCCAGGCCAATCATCGTGATCCGGAGCGCCTGTGGCGCCAGTTCCACTGTTGGTTTGATGCCTTCCGCACCCTCAAACTGATGCACCACCTGCGCGATTACGGCCATCCGCAACAGGAGATGTTCGGGGCCATTTTCACCCTCCTTCAATGGATGGAACCACACGTCCCCGTCTCCGAAGCCTCCAAGGAAGACCTTGCCGCCCAGGAAAAATTGCTGCTACGGTTACGAAAACTCACGGCCCAAACAAACGGTGGCCATCACCCATTATCTTGATGCATGGGGGGAGGTCAGACAAGGGTTGCCTGGATTTTGTAGAGGCGGCAGAAATTCCGCAGTTCCTTTTTGTAATCACCATAAAAGATGACCTGATGGAATCCTGGATAATCGAGAAGGTCTTCGACACCGTCCAATTTGATCCGTACGGAAACCACACACCCGCCCGAGGGGGGCACGGACACATTATTCACGACCGTTCCCGTCGAGATAATCATTGACGGCGGATTTTTTGCATCCTGTGGCAGTTCTATGTCCGCCACGGTTACGCGCTGGTCCACGCGCCACTGGGGAATCGGCACGGCATCGCGCTTTCCGTGGTGGAAGGAGAGGTGGTACGGCTCCGGGGCCTGCCTGAAACCGGAAAGCCGTGTCGGGCAGGTGCAATGCGCGGCCACCAGGCAGTTTGTTCCGGTATCGGGCACGGGGTCCTGTTCAAAGCCCGGACGGTCGAACAGGTATTGTACGAGGGCATGGGTCACGCAGGCGCCGACATCGGCCTCGCAGGCCGCCGGAATGCCCTCATCGAGCATGCGCGACCACGCGATACAGGGAAGGCTGATCTTTGTGGGGCCAAGCGCGCCGAGACAATCCATGCTGATGCCGTCGCCGTTTTCGCGCTGGAGGAGTTCCCGCGCCACCAGGAAACTTTTGATGCCGTTGCGCACGTCCTGTTCCGTGGTTCCCTCGATGCGCGTGGCGTTCTTCATGTATTCCCGCGCCAGCGCGCGCACCGCCTCGTCTTCCGGCATGTCCGTGTAGGTCTTGACGAAATCCTGCGCGGGAAGGTACTGCAATTTCATGCCGAGATGCGGGAGGATTTCTTCTTTGCGGTCGTTGCCCTTTATCACGATGAAGCGGGTCTCGCGCAACCGTGCCCCCGCATGGATCATCTTCAGGCCGAAGGCGGGTTGGTTGAAATCATCCGTTGAGCAGAGGAAGCCGCCTTCCTTCTGGGCCAAGGGGGCCGTGTTGGTGGTGAAGGCGGCCCCAATGGGGGCGAAGATAATCGCGGGCAGCGGCCCTTCCACCGCTTTTGTGGCTGTGGGCCAGGCATGCTCCTGCCGGTCCAGGAGCACTACGAGCACACCATCCGCTGATTTGGCCTCCGCTTCCTTCAGCCAACCCTCCGCCTCTTCCAGCGAGTAGACCGGCTCCGGGCGGATATCGGCCCTCATGCCAAGGTCCGCGGCCGTGGCTTCGATTTTCGCGCGGTAGTCTTTCAGTGCGGCTTCACCATCGTAGACCGCGCCCGGCCAGCGCAGCCCATAATCGCCTTTGCGGCGCACAAACGCCACGCTCACCTTCGGCACGTAACTGACCCCCGGCCCTTTCATCGTGGCGGATGCGGCGCCGGCGGGAAAATGTGCGGTCAATCCCTGAAGTGCAAGACCGGCCCCCGTAATCTTCATAAAATCCCGGCGTGTCCATTGCATGGCGGCAACTCCTCATAGTTGTATAACTCAGCCTATCAAAGAATGCACGCGCATACAATTCGGCGCAGGTACCGGGGCTCTGCTACCGGCGGCCATTCTGTCCGCCTTTGATTTTGTCATCCTGTTGTGTAAGCCACTGAAGGCCATCGCCAAGCATCTTGATGACTTCTTCGCCCTTGGGTTCGCGGTCGGGATGGTTCACGGGATACCAGCGGAGTTCTTTCGGATCGCCAAGAGCCGCGTAGAGCGCTTTTCCCGATTCGGGGATCACCACGCCGTCGTTCGATCCGTTTTGCATCAGCACGGGAATGCCCGCTGTTTTAGGGGCGTGACAGACCGGCTCGGCGGGACCCACAATAAAGGCCAGCACCGGTCCGGCGAAGGGCAATAACCAACCGGGCAGTTCGCGGCGCACTTCCGGCGCCTTCGCCAGCAGGCGCAGGTTGCCGCCGCCCACCACCAAATCCGCCGCCCGGATGCGCTTTTCCTGCGCCAGCAATGCCGTGCCGGTGATGGCCCCGTAGCTCGCGCCGACCAGATAAATGCGGTTTTTGGCGATATCGGGACGGGTCTGCAAGTAGTCAATCAACCGGCGTGCATCATGCACGGTTTTCCAACAGCGCGCCCGGTAGGCGATGGAGGTCTTTAGGAAGTTGCCCTTCACCTTGCGTTCCCCGCGCATGTATTGATCGAAACACACCATGGCGAACCCCGCCTCATTAAACGGCGTGCAAATTTCTTCCACAAATTCCTTTTTCTGATCGCTGCCGTGCAACAGCACCACCACGGGGACCGGGTCCTTCGCCTCCATGGGCAGGGTCAGCAACGCGGGCACGCGCTCCCCCGGCCGGGCTTCGATTTCCACCCGCTGTTTGCGGTAATGCGCCGGAAGCCGCTGGCCGAAAGCCTCCACGGTTCCGTCAACAATCGTGAAATCCGACACCACGGCGTTCAAGGGCAGATTGGGTTCATACCCGTCATAATAGTGCCGGTCCGCATACCGCTTGACCGCCCAAAGTCCCGCTCCGCACAAAACAAGACACACCACGATTCCAAGAACAATTCGGCGCAACATGATTACCTCCCGGAGAAATACTTTTTCGCCATGAAAACACATGAACCGGACATTAGGCCACAAGACTACGGCCATGGACCGTATTTTCGCAACTTATTCCTCCTCCCCCCGTCCGGCTTGCAGTCGGGCGCGGCAAACAGTAGTCTATTCGCATGAAACACGTGCTTGGAAAATCACTGGGCGATTTTGCCGCGGCGCTGAACGCCTTTCGCGCCGCCCTGGAACCGTTCCCGGAACTTGCCACGCAACTTTTCGCGGATACCGAAGGCTGGACGAAGCTCCTGATCTATAAACTGCTGGTTTAACATCAGCATTTTTTTGTATAGCTTCCT
>CAYXPO010000479.1:1331-4316 GCA_964466925.1 uncultured Nitrospirales bacterium | reverse complement strand
CCTGGCCGTAGCCGAAGGTGCCGGACCCCACGGTCACGGGGTTCTTCATCACCAGACCGCCGACATTGACTTGGAGGTTGACATTCATGGGTTAATAACTTTCCCAGCGAATCAGGGTTGAATCGAATACGGGTCCATCTTTGCAGACACGGACCATGCGCTCGGTCTCGATCTCGACGTTGGCTTCGACCGCGCATCCCAAACATACGCCGTCGCCACAGGCCATTTCCGCTTCCAGGGAGGCAAAGCACGGGACCCCCGCCGCTTCGCATACCGCATGGGTGGCTTTCATCATGGGCATCGGGCCGCAGGCATAGACCACGGTTCCGGGGCCGGGCTTCAGCGTTTCGAGCACTTCCGAGGCAAAAGCCTTTTTGCCAGCGGAACCGTCATCCGTGGCCAAATGCACCTTGCAGCCCATTTGCCGGAAATCCTTTTTCCCGAGTAAAAACTGTTCCGAACGCGCGGCGATAATGATCTCCGGGGTCTTGCCCAGTGTCCGCTTGATGACATCCGCCAAACCGGGGAAGGGGGCTATGCCAATGCCGCCGGCCACCAGGATATGCCGATCATAGGAAGCCTCCAGAGGAAAAGGTTTTCCGAGCGGCCCCTGCACGTTAATGCTTTCCCCCTGAGTCATCCGGGACAATAACCGGGTGCCCTCCCCCACCACCTTGTACAAAAACGACACGCCGTCCGGATAGATTCGCTCGAGGGACATCGGGCGGCGCAAAAACGGATACAATCCTTCCTGCACTTGCAGCATGCAGAACTGGCCGGGAGCGGCGGCTTTGGCAATGTGCGGGGCGTGAATTACCATGCGGAAATGACCGGGAATCACTTCCTGATGGGAGGTTATCGGACAATCCATAATAGAAGGCATGCCTACCTCCGGTCATCCAGCGCCAACTGGTTGCGCAGCAGGTTCAAGCTAATCCGAATGCGGTCCGCCAGCACTTCGCCCACGCCATCCACGTCGCACAACTCGTCCTTGGGGGCGCGCATGATTTGCTGGAGCGATCCAAAACGCTCCACGAGGTTGTTCACGATAAGCGCGGGAATCCGGCGGGTGCTCGTAAGCACGCGGTAGCCGCGCGGGGTCAAGTAGCTGTCAATCGAACGGGGATTGGGGCCGTAGCCGAGCGCCTGGCTGATGCTGCCCAGTTGGAGGAGTTCCTGCTGGGGGATTTCCGCGATGCGCTCCAACACGTCCTCATAGGTCAGTCCCGGTTTTTCTTTGTAATAGTCCCTCACGGTCAGGAGGGCTTCGCGCACCGGAAGGATCAGTTCCTTATGCTGCAATTCCAACAAGCGGCCTTCCGTGCCCAATTCAATAATGTAGGGTTCGATTTCATTGGCGATGCGGACCACCATTTCGGTGCGCTGCACGGCGCGGCACACGTCAAAGATGGTGACCATGTCCTGAAATTCGCGCGTGGTCAGGTCCTGCATGGCCTGGTTGAGCACGCTGAGGTATTTTTCAAGGGTCTGGATGGCCTGCGAGGCCTTGTTCACGAGCGTGGGAATGGAATCGAGCACATGGCGCAGTTCATGCACATACAGCGTGACCACGGCGCGCCGCTGCGATACCGCGATCACCACGCACTTGGCCTGGGAGGCCATGCGCTGCGCGGAACGGTGGCGCGTGCCGGTTTCCTCGCTGGGAATCTTCGCGGTGGGCTTCAAAAACCGGTTTGCGTACAAAATGCGCGTGCCGTCCTTGTTCAGAATGATGGCGCCGTCCATCTTGCAGAGTTCATAGAGGATTTGGGGGGTAACGGGCGCATCCAGCTTGACCCCGCCCTCGGAAAGGTCCGAAAGCTTGGCGGGGTCGCCAAAGCAGAGCAATCCGCCGGTGCCGCCCTGGATAATGGCCGAAAGCGCCTCGCGCAAGGGCGTGCCCGGAGCGATCATCAGCAAGGCCTGATGATAAATCTCTTCCAAACTCTGTTTTTTCTTCCTGCTCACGGTATCACACCTCCAATGCCAGTTGTATGGCTTCCGACAGCCGGTTCACCGGGAACACCGCGGCACCGGCGCTTTCCGCATCCTTGGCACAGGCCATGGGCACGATACACCGCGTAAATCCGAACTTGGCCGCTTCAGCGACCCGCTGGCGGACCATGTCCACCGCCCGGATTTCTCCCGCCAGGCCAATTTCGCCAAAGGCCGCGACATGCGGGGCCACGGGGCGCTCCTGCCCGCTCGAGGCCAGCGCCAAGGCCACGGGCAAATCGGCGGCGGGCTCATCGAGCCGCACGCCGCCCGCCACGTTGACAAACACGTCGCGGTCCGCGAAGTGAAGGTCCGCACGCTTCTCGAGCACCGCCAGCAGCAACGAAACCCGGTTCGGGTTCAGCCCGGTGACCGTGCGCCGGGGCGAGCCCGCGTGCGCATCGCCCACCAGCGCCTGCACCTCCACCAGCACGGGGCGCGTGCCTTCGATGCCCGGCAACACCACGGAGCCGCTCACACCCTCCGGGCGCTCGTTCAAGAACAGCGCGCTCGGATTCGGCACTTCATGCAGGCCGGTATGGCGCATCTCGAAGACGCCAATCTCGTTGGTCGAGCCGAAGCGGTTCTTCACCGCCCGCAAAATGCGCAACGCCTGGCGGCCTTCACCTTCAAAGTATAAAACAGTGTCCACCAAATGTTCCAAAAGACGCGGACCGGCAATCGCGCCCTCCTTGGTGACATGGCCGATGAGGAAAACGGGAAGGTTCATGCCCTTCGCCACACGCATAAATTCGCTCGCGCATTCCCGGACCTGCCCAATGCTGCCGGGCACCGCCGCCAACTGAGGAGTGTAGACCGCCTGGATCGAATCAATCACCACGCAGGAGAACCCGCCGTCGCGGATATGCTTCAAGATGGACGTCACCGAGGTTTCCGTCAACATGAACAGCCGTTCGCTCAGCGCTCCGAGCCGCGTGGCGCGCAGGCGGGTCTGGTCAAACGATTCCTCGCCGGACACATATAGAATCC
>CAYXPO010000479.1:448-1321 GCA_964466925.1 uncultured Nitrospirales bacterium | reverse complement strand
GCGACACCTGCAACATCAGTGTGGATTTGCCAATGCCCGGATCACCGCCCACCAGGATCAGCGAACCCGGCACGATGCCGCCTCCCAGCACCCGGTCGAATTCCTCCAGGCCTGTCGAGGCGCGGGGCGGCAGAACCGGCGAACCTTCGGTAATGGGGATGGGCGCCGCGCTCGACACGATGCTGGCGCGTGTGTGGGGGCCTTCCACCTCCCCCACTTCCTCCACAATCGTGTTCCATTCCTCGCATGCCGGACACTTCCCCTGCCAGCGGGGCGATACCGCGCCGCAACTCTGGCATACATAGGTAGTCTTTTCTTTCGGCATGCGCTGTTCCCCGTAGGTCTCGTTCCGTTATTTTCCCAAGCGGAAAACCGTGCCCAGCCTATCATACGAAACCGCCCCGCCGCAAAACGCCTATGCATGGAAAGTATTCCATATGGGGGCATGAGGACCAAGTGCGTGGATGAAAAACTTCACCCGGTCATGATACCCTTAGCGGCCTTGGAAATGATTGTTTTGGCTTTACAAGGAAATCGAGGTTGATGGAAAAGCTGCGTTTTTTGAATGAGAAGCAGGTGTTGGCGGTGTGCCGGGAATTTGGCACGCCCGTGTTTGTATATGATCAGGCCACGCTCGAGCGGCGCGCCCGGGAAGTTTTGGCGTTTCCGAATGCGTTCGGGCTTACGGCCCGTTATGCCATGAAAGCATCGCCGAACGCCGCGATCATCCGCACGTTCGTCCGGATGGGGCTGTACATTGACGCCAGCAGCGGGTATGAAGTGGAACGCGCCCTGCGCGCGGGCGTCCCGCCGGAAAAAATCCAGCTTACGGCCCAGCAGGGTGTTCTGGAAAGCCACGGCATCCAGAAGCCG
>CAYXPO010000479.1:0-438 GCA_964466925.1 uncultured Nitrospirales bacterium | reverse complement strand
GGATTTGAAGGGGATTGTGGAGAAAGGCGTGGGCTTCAACGCCTGCTCCCTGAATCAGTTGCGTGCGTTCGGGCAGCATTTCCCCGGACGAGAGGTGTCGGTGCGCATCAATCCGGGGCTGGGCTCCGGACATAGCAACCGCACCAACGTGGGCGGGCCTTCGGCCAGTTTCGGCGTCTGGCATGAGCACCTCGATCAGGTGTTTGCCGTCGCGGCGGAATATGGCCTGCATATCACCGGCATGCACACACATATCGGTTCGGGAACGGACCCGGACGTCTGGGTGCATTGCGCGCAGCTTTCACTGGAGATCGCGGCCCGTATGCCGGAAGTAACGCGGCTCAGCCTGGGCGGCGGATTCAAAGTGGCGCGGATGCAGACGGAAGTCTCGGCGGATTTGCAGAAGATCGGCGAAAAGATGAAAGCGGAGTTCGAGTC
>CAYXPO010000478.1:0-4330 GCA_964466925.1 uncultured Nitrospirales bacterium | reverse complement strand
TTGCCGGATTATAGTGAAAAGGAAAATCCCGTGAAATTGAAATATTTGAGGCAGGAGGACGAATGGACTTATCGCGCCACATCATACGCCGCATGAACCGGCCTGAACTTGAACATGCCCTGGGATGGGCGCGGGAAGAGGGGTGGAATCCGGGGTTGCATGATGGGGACAGTTTTTATGCCGCGGATCCGAAGGGATATTTTCTTGGCGAGGTGAATGGCGAGGCGGCGGGGTGTATTTCGGCGGTAGCCTATACCGATTCCTATGGATTCATGGGGTTTTACATTGTGCGGCCCGCATTTCGCGGACAGGGCCACGGGATGCGTCTTTGGAAAGCGGCACTCGAATACATGGGAGGGCGCACCATTGGCGCGGATGGCGTGCCCGCCATGTTGGCGAAATATGAAACGCAAGGTTTTCGTTGTTATTACCGCAACATCCGGTATGGCGGCACGGGAGGTGGAACAGAACCTGCCGGGCTAAGCTGCCCGGAAGAAGTATCATTTGATACCCTGAATGCCTATGACCTCCGTCACGTGCCCGCGCCGCGAACCGAGTTTCTGCGGCGTTGGGTGCGCCAGCCTGATGCGGTGGTACGTGTGGCGATGGATGGGGGCCGCATAGTGGGCTACGGCATGCTGCGCCCATGCTTGAACTCTTTCAAGATCGGGCCACTCTTCGCGGATCACATGGATGTCGCCGAAATCCTATTGACGGCTCTGTGCGCTCATGCACCGGAGCGCATGGTCTACTTCGACACCCCCGAACCCAACGCCGCCGCGGTAGCCATGGCCAAGCGAAGAGGCATGAAACCCGCCTTTGAAACCAGCCGCATCTATAAAGGCCCCGCACCCGTTTTGCCATTGAATGAAATTTTCGGCGTCACCACCTTTGAATTGGGGTAGGCCCCCCTGTTCAACAAAGGCGCACATTCCATTTTTCACGCTTTACCCGTGCTCTTACAACGCTGGGCCATACGTAGACGATATATCTCGGAAAATTGCCCAAATTATTCATTCCGTTTATTCCGTCCGCTTGGGAGCCTTCGCCCGAATCTTTTTCCCCACTTCGCGCAAGGTGGTCACATCTATATCGCGGAGTTTTCCCGCATAGTTGGGGGCAACGTCCAGGGAAAAGATATTACCGTATTTGCCTGCGCCTTCATAGTCTTCGATGATTTTTTCGGCGGGAAGGCACAAGGCATCATGTTTCGGCAGGGAGTAGAACCATATGGCGCCGCCCTCATGTGCGGGAAGAATGGGGTAAGTAAATTCCGCCAACAGGTATCCCTTGTAATTTTTTTCGGCTTCCTTGTTGTATACGGAAGCCTCTTCGGAACCGATGGGCCCCGGTTTTCCCACTTCACGGATCGCCAGTTCACCGGCGGGATCGCCATGATTGAATCCCACAAAGCATCCGGGCTGGAACTGATGCACCCATTCCGCCGTTTCCTTGTGGCCGAGGCCTCCGTCCCCCTGCGCATGGTCCATCCAGAAGAATTCAATCGGCCCATAGTTGGTCACCAATTCTTTCAATTGAGCCTTTTTAGTTTCAGGGCGGTTGCTCGAACTCCAGACGGCATCGCCCCATTTCGGGCTGCCCGGGATCATCCCGTCCTGCGGCACATCCTTGAGCCATGTCCAATCGCCTTCTGAAAAATAGAGCGCGAGTTTAATGCCGTATTTGTCGCAGGATTGGCGCAAGGCCGCGAGCACGTCCATCTTCAGCGGACTGTTGGTCACTTTGAAATCCGTTGTCGTGGTGTCCCAGAGGCAGAAACCGTCATGGTGTTTGGTGAGGAACAGGATATAGCCCATCCCCGCGTCTTTGGCGGTTTGGCACCATTGATCGGTGTCACAGCCCGTGGCCTTGAAAAAATCCGGACCGGTCACCCCGCGCGTCCATTCGTACCCTGAAAAGGTGCTGAGCGACCAGCAGATGAACATCCCAAAGCGGAGATCGCCGATTTCCTTGGCGCGGGCCTGCGGGTCTGAGAGCGTGGTATTGGCGGCAACGGTGACACTGGGAAAAAGAACGATGCCGGCGGCCACAATGCACGCACTGAACAGAAGATACGGATGGGCAACGTTTCCTGGCATATTCATAGGTCATTCTCCCATTTTGCAGGACACGATGAAGTATAGGCGGACATGCGGTGAAAGGCCAAGCGAAACACGCCTCCTTGAAGGTGTCCAGCATGCCGTCCCTCCTTCATTTTCGTCACCCTTTCTTCTGGCGGCGCGTGAAGAGGTCGTAGAGGATGGGGATGATGACAAGGGTGAGGAGGGCGGAAATGCCGATGCCGCCGATGGAGGCGGCGCCGAGGCTGGTGCGCATTTCGCTGCCAATGCCGCTGGCGGAGGCCAGGGGCCACATGCCGAGGATGGCGGCGAGGGTGATCATGACAATCGCGCGGAATTTTTCGGAGGCGGCGCGCACCATGGCCTGATGACGGGGCACGCCCTGGGCGACGTATTGGTTGAGTTGGTCCATGATGAGGATGGCGTTGTTCACGACGATGCCGATGAGCATGATCATGCCGAGCATGACGAACATGGAGATGGACTCGCCGGTGATCACCAGCGCCCACAATATGCCAATCAATCCGAGAGGCAGGGTTACCAGGATGATAAACGGCTGCTTAAAGGATTCGAGCATGGCGGCAAGCACGAGGTACACGAGGATGATGGCGACGACAATGGCTTCCAGGAAGGCGGCATTGGCCTCCTGCATGAGTTCGTATTGGCCGTAGTAGGTGTAGGAATACCCCGGAGGCATGGGGCAGTTGCCGCGGATGGAGGCGTTGATCCCGTCCACGGCGGTGCCCATGGGGGTGCCGGGTTCAAGCCCGGCGTACAGTTTGGAAATGCGCTGCTTGTCTTTGCGGAGGATTTGAACCGGCGCAAGATGTTCCTCCACGTTGCTGACGGTGGACAGGGTGATGGGGTGGCCGGGGGCCGCGGGCAGGAGGAATTGTTCCACCTGGGCCTTGCCCTCTTCTTCGTCCATTTTGACGACGATGTCATAATTGCGCCCTTTTTCCTTGTAGATGCCGGCCTCGATGCCCTCGAGGTTGGCGCGCAGCGCCAGACCCACTCCGAGGGCGGGGACATCCATGTCCGCCAGGATGGCGCGATTGGGGAGGACGCGCAGCTCGGGTTTGCCCAGGCGCACTGTGGAGTCGGGGTCCATCACGCCGGGCACCTGCAATGCAAGATCGCGCACGCGCAGCGCGAGGCGGTCGAGGGTGCTCAGGTCTTCCCCCGCAATTTCGAGTTCAATGGGGATGTTTTGTCCGCCGACGGCGGAAGGCTGGCTGACGGACACAGTGCAATCGGGGAACCCGTGCATGAGTCCGCGCGCCGCGGCCAGTAACTCTTTCATCGTTTGGGGCCGCTCGGTTTTGTCCTTGAACTTGATGAGGACCTGCGAGAGGTACACACCTTCGGAGACGCGTCCGATCTGTCCGTCTACCCGTCCCACGGTGGTCAGGAAATGCTCGATGGACGGCAGGGTTTTCAGTTTCGCTTCCGCATCATGGACCCGGCCGATGGTTTGATTAAGGTTATAGCGTGTGGGGAATTCGAGTTTGACGAAGATCAGCGCCTGATCCGCTTCGGGGAAAAAGTCAAAACCGACTTTTTTCGCAATGGTAAGGGATTGCCAGAACAAGGCGCAGGCGAGAATCAGCATGAGAATGGCGGCGGTTTTGTGGCGTTCAAAGAAAAGGAGGCTTCGTGCAAAACCCGCGGAGACTTTATCAAAAAACCAATTGAAGGCGCGTTCGGCCAGCGCCAGCGGGGATCGTGAATTCTTCTTTCGGGGTTTGAGCATGACCGAGGCCATGATGGGGGTCAGCGTGAAGGAAATGAAAAGGGAGACGGTGGTCATGATGATCATGGTCCAGGCGAACGGGGAGAAAAAGAGGCCGACCTGGGTGCCCATGAAGGCGACGGGGAACAGGACCACGAGATTGGTCATGGCGCTGGCGGCCACGGCCACGAAGACCTCGGAAGCGCCGATGTTGGCGGCGGCTTTGGCGTCGCCGCTTTCTTCGAAGCGCTTGATGATGTTTTCAAGCACGACGATGGCGTTGGTAACCAGAATGCCCACGGACAGGCCGGTGGCCATGAGCGTGGATATGTTCAGGGTATAGCCCATGGCGCCAATGAAGAACAGTCCGATGAGAATGGTGACGGGCATGGTCACGGCGACGATGAAGGTGGAGCGCACGTTATACAGGAAAAGGAAGAGGATCAGGGCGGTGAGCAGAACCCCCTGCCAGATGTCGCTGATGGTGCTTTCCACGGAAGACCGGATAAACATGGCG
>CAYXPO010000477.1:0-4354 GCA_964466925.1 uncultured Nitrospirales bacterium | reverse complement strand
GGCTTTCGTGCTGGTTGACCATTATTCCGTTTTGGCGCAGCGCCTTGAAGCAGTCGCCCAAATACAGGAAGGCCGCCACCGCCCGGGGATTGCAGTGTATGGCTTCACTGAAATATCCCGCGGCCAAGGCCGGCCAGCCCGCATTCAAGAGTATCATACCGCCCAGAAGGCAGGTATTCCACGGGTCGTCGGGCAGGGCAAGGGCTTGTTCCAGCAGCCCCAAGGCTTGGCCACGGTTTTCCTTGGATTGTTTTAACAACACTTCGGCCCGGATGCAATACGCATAGGAAGAGGGCGCGCCCTCCACACTCACGGCGGACAATAATTCCGCCTCTTCGAGCGCGCCTTGATGCGCCAGGGCGAGCGCGCGGGAGGCGTAGAACACCCGCACCTGCCGGTAGTTGTCCAGGGCCTCATGCGAACGGCGGTCGGCGTCCTCGAGGCGTCCCGCGCGCACCATGCAGTCAATCATGCCGGCCCAGGCTTGGTAATGCTGGTCGTCAAAACCGATGGCGCGTTCGTAAAATTGGGCGGCGGCATCAAAGAAGCCTGCTTCACGCATCCGGCAGGCGGCTGTATAAAAGGAAGGGCCGTCCGCGGGGGCTTGGGGGCTGGAGGCGGAGCCGCCTTGTGAAAAACCGGACGCCTCGAATTCCAGCCATTCGACGCGGCTCATGGCTGGGCGTCCGGCGCGGTGGCGTTGGCGGTGATGTTTTGAAAGGAAGACACCGGCCGGGCACGGTGGCGCGCCCACGCGCGCAATTCCTCGATTTGCTCGCGCATGGTGCGGGAAAGGGGCACGGTCTCGGATAGGGACTTCAGGATGTCGCGCGTTTCCAGTTCGCGCGTTTCAAAAAAACTATCGTGCAGGGCGCTGATGATGGCCTGTTCAATTTCCGCCCCGCTGAAGCCATGCGAGGCGTGCGCGAGGTCTTTCAAGTCGAACCGGTTTGGATCGCGTCCGAGCCGCCGCAGATGGATTTGAAAAATCTCGCCCCGTTCCCGTCCGCGCGGAAGGTCCACAAAAAAGATTTCGTCCAGGCGGCCCTTTCGCAGCAATTCCGGGGGAAGCCCCCGGATGCTGTTGGCGGTGGCGACAATAAAGGCGGGGGAGGTTTTTTCCTGCATCCAAGTAAGAAACTGGCCCACCACGCGGGCGGTGGTGCCGGCGTCCGTGGCGCTGGAACCTTCCACGCCGGACAATGCTTTTTCGATTTCGTCCACCCAGAGCACGACGGGGGAGAGGCTTTCCACGGTTTGCAGGGCGCGCCGCATGTTTTCCTCGGAGCTGCCGATGTAGCCCTGGAAGATACGGCTCATGTCCATGCGCAGGAGGGGCATTCGCCAGGAAGCCGCCACTGTTTTGGCCATCAGGCTCTTGCCGCATCCCTGCACGCCCAGCAACAGGACGCCGCGCGGGGCGGGCAGGCCATAGGCTTGAGCTTCCGGGCTGAGCGCGCGCACGCGCTTGGCGAGCCAGTCCTTCAGCAGGTCCATCCCGCCCACCTGCTGCATGCGCTCCGCAGCGTCGCAATACTCCAGCAGGCCCGACTTCCGGATCACCTGTTTTTTCTCTTCGATCACCGCCTGGATGTCCCCGCTGTCCAGGACGTTATCGCGGACAATGGCCTTGGCAAAGGCGTTTTCCGCTTCGGCGAGGGTAAGGCCGAGGGCGGCCTTGGTGAGGGCATCCATTTCCGCGGGCGCGAGGTCCACGCGGAACCGGCGCGACACATTGGGGGCCGCGAGCATTTCACGGAGCAGTGCCGACAGATCATCGTAGTTCGGCAAGGGGAGGTCCACAATGGTGAGTGATTTTTCCAGTTCCGCCGGGATTTTCAGACGCGGGGAAAGGATGATCACCGTTTTGCGGGTATGGTAGAGCGCATGGCCGAGGTCGCGCATCTGCCGCACGATTTCCGGTGCGTCCAGATAATTGTGGAAATCTTTCAGAAGATAGAGCGCCGGGGTATTGGCCTGCAATATTTCATTCAGCACGGCAAGCGGCTCGCGCTCGCGCTTGGCCGGTTGCACGCCGCTGTCCTGCGGCCCGGAAATGCGGCGCAGGCCGTCCGTGATGCTCCATTCAAATAGCGGCTTCTGCTGTTTGGCGGCCACCTGCGCCAACAGCTTCCGCGCGCGTTGTTCTTCCCAGGTCAGCACCCAGAGCAACGTGTACCGCGCGCGGATGAGTTCATCCACCTCTTCAAGAAACGTGTGCGGCATTAGCTTGGCTGAGCATCCTTGGCGCAGAGGGTGAAGCGGCCGTGATCCACCACCGCCGCCACGGCGGTCACCGGGATTTCCCGTTGTGCAAAGAGGCCCTTGCCCAGTATGAAATCACAGGCCTCTTCGGCATTTGCAGCGTCAAAAGCGCCCGTCTGCGATTCGGATACATGGTTCTCTTCATAGGTGGCCACATGGAAAAACACACCGGGGGTGAGCGGCATTTTCCGGACTTCCAGCCCGTCATGGCGGACAATCGCCAGCCAGCCGGAACCATCGGAACGGTCCGCCACGGCGCTAACGCGCGGTGTGTTGTAGCTGTCCTTTTCATAGTCGAGGGCAAGGCTGGAGAGCACGAGCGCGTCCCGGATGGGCATGCCCATATCAATTTTTTCCGCGATGGGATCGGTCTGGCTGCCATTGGTCACCACCGCCACGGCGCCATTGCGCACAATGCGCACGCAGTTATAGGCGATATAGGGGTTTTTGTGGATGTCCGATTCAAAGCCGGGCTTCGGAATGATGCTCACCTTGTTTTCCCCCGCCACGGCGGTGCGGTTGGGGAACGAACGGCTGGAAACACGATACAGCGCGCAGAGCCGCCCATCCGGCGTTTGCGCCACACTCACAATGCGTCCAATATACATGGCACTCTCCCTTGGTTGATGATTGCGGCCCCATTATAACGAAGTGGGAACTAGGAAGCATCTTGGCTGGAGGGGTTTCAACAAGGCATTTAAGTTCGCAACGTGCTTTGAAAAGTAATAGCCCCATCTTTCCCGCGCCCAATGCCCGGCACCCGATACCCGTTTCCCCTCTCAGCGCCTTACCGTCTTTACGTTAATAATCCCTGTTAACCGCTCGCGTAGCGCCTTTCTACGGGGTGTTTTTTAGTATTTCTGACTTCACTTTTCGTCTTCCGGGCTTCCGCAAATGTCCGCGAATCGGCCGGTTGCATTTCCATCCGCCGCGTGGTAGAATCCAAATGCGACCAGGACAGCCGCAAGCGTGCGACTGGCGAGGGTTCCCCTCCTTGGCCGCTTATTTGTTTCATGGCCACATCTTTATCCCACGCCCCTGCAACCTGCCTGCGAGCGTCCAGAAGCGTGGCTTGATGAGCGCGAACTCTGTGCTGCCCGTATGTCGGGTATGCTCGCGATAAAACACGTTTGAGCAGACGTCCGCAATTTGAACCATATTCGACGTATGTGACTTGGCGAAGAATGCCCCTTCGACAATGTGCAACGGGCTCATATTGGCCGACTTCGCCATTAGGAACGACTGAAAATGGCGCAGATTGTCGTCGCTCTTTTCCTTGACCGGGTCCAGAATCACGATGCCTGACCGGTCGGTCTGGTTGCGGAGAAACAGGTTGTATCGTTCGAGCAGCAGTTCCAAGGAACGCACTGACGGATTGGCTAAACGCGCGCTCTTGGTTGTGACGACCTGCTGCTTATCGATAAGGACGCCTATCAGGGTTATGTCCACGGAATTGCCAATAAGTTGAAGGAGATTTGACAGAAATCTCGTTCTCTGATCTTGAGGCCAACCCGCAAAACAACTGCTTCCCTTGCGAATATCGCTCGCTTTGATTTCTGCGTCCCAGGCCAAACCCGCTTGCCTCTTGAACTGAACCAGTGTGTTATTCCATGCCTGCCATCTCCATCCATGAATGATAACTCCAACGCGCGCGAAGTGCGTGCTTCCGCCCCAACCCGTCCATCGTCCCCGCGGGGGATAACCGGGATCGCCGGACTCATCTACGAACATCATGTGCATGAATCACTACTCCTAACTGTATACTGTCAAAAGCATGGCATCAACCGGTCGTTTTTCTTCCGTGTCGCGCAGATACAACGCAGAGAGGGCGTTAGACCGCCCAATTCTCCACCTGAGAGATCAGGATGAAGTTTTTCTCCATCTTTTGACAGGCAAGGGTGTAAAACATAATGTCATAGTACATTGGTTACCATACGAACAATACTTCTTGACGCAGTTGTAGGTTATCAGAGAGGTCACGGTATTTCAACATACTTGCTGGAGCCCGGACGGACCTCCGATAATGGTCTTTTCATGTGGTGGGATATTTGGTGGAAGTGGGCGCGCTCCGCAACCCCATTTCATTGCT
>CAYXPO010000476.1:0-4365 GCA_964466925.1 uncultured Nitrospirales bacterium | reverse complement strand
CGATCAAAATCCGGGACATCGTCGGTCTGCGAACCCCGATAACGCTCAATCCAGCCTTCCACATTGCGCCGCACAAACGATCCTTCCTTCCGAAAAGCATTCAGGCCAATGGCTTCCACATCCAGTTCATGCAGGCGAACCAGATGGTCCACCAGCGATTCGCAACAGCGGCGGACGCGCTCCGGAGGCCATGCAAAGTCCCTGGGTTTCTTCCCCCGCAAGATCAGGCCCCGAATACGCTCCATGACATAAAACGGCGCACCCAGCAAATCGGTTTCCGGATAATACGCCAATGGCTTTGGGGCGGCGGGATATACCGGGTGCAACGCGCTCAACACCCGGTACTCGCGGCCCATATCATGGGCCGATTTCACCTTGCTCCCAAACGGCGGACGCCGCAACACCAGTTCCCGTTCCCCCACGCGTATCAAATAGGTCAGATTGGAAAAACCACTCGGAAACTGCCGGATAACCATGTTTCCATCCAGCCCCGCGATGGTGTCCTTGAGATAGGCTTCCAGCTTCGCTGAATCCAGCTCTTCCCCCGGACGAACCGGTTTGGCGTCATCCAATAGCAATTCCATGCCCCCTGTTCCTATTCGTTCCCGCCCGCCATTTCCGCATACTGCCGCAGAATGCGTTTCGCCACGGAAATCTTGTGCACTTCGTCCGCCCCGTCATAAATGCGCGCCGCCCGCTCGGTCCGGTAAAACAACGCCAGCGGCGTGTAATCCGTGACCCCCAGGCCGCCATGCACCTGCAAGGCACGGTCCAACACCCGCCCCATGGCGTTCGCCACGGTAAACTTAATCAACGCGATTTGATCCCGCGCTTCCTTTGCCCCCCAGCGGTCAATCATCCACGCCGCATGCAACACCATCAGCCGCGCCGCATCAATTTCCGCGCGGCTCTCCGCCACCCATCCCTGCACGAACTGCCGCATCGCCAGGGTGCGTTCCGGAGTGATTTTACGCTGCACCGCCCGGCGGCACATCAAGTCAAACGCGCGCTCGCAAATCCCGATCCAGCGCATGCAATGGTGGATACGGCCCGGCCCCAACCGCTCTTGCGCGATCAGAAAGCCTGTTCCCTCCGAGCCCAACACATTGCGTTGCGGCACCCGGCAGTTTTCCAGACGGATTTCCGAATGCGCCGCCCAGCCTTCGCCCCGATGGCCCATAAACGGCGTCGTGGCCTCCACAATAAAACCCGGCGTGTCTGTGGGGACAATAATCTGGCTCGCCCGAAAGTGCGGTTCCGCTTCCGGATTCGTTATGGCCATTACCACGGCAAACGCCGCGCCATCCCCGCCCGTTGTCCACCATTTCCGCCCATTGATTACATAATCCGTCCCATCCTTCACCGCCGTTGTCCCCATCCACACGGGATTCGACCCCGGGAAATCAGGTTCAGTCATTCCAAAACAACTCCGGATTTCCCCCGCCAGCAACGGCTTCAGGTATTTTTCCTGCTGTTCCGGGCTGCCATATTTGATCAGGATTTCCATGTTTCCGGCATCCGGCGCCTGACAATTGAACGTGTAATGCCCCAACGGGCTTTTACCCAGTTCCGCGCTGAGCAACGCATGATCCAGCACGTTCAACCCCAGCCCGCCATGCTCCTTCGCAATCTGAGGCAGCCAAAGCCCCTCCGCTTTCACCCGATCCCGCTTCTTACGAAGTTCCGGTTCCACCGCCGTGAAACCCTCCTGAAGAAAAACCGGCTCAAGCGGATACAGCTCCGCTTCAACGAATGCCCGCACTTGCTTGAGCATGTCCTTCATGGAATCCGAAACCGCAAAATCCATAAGATCTCCCTTTCACTGTCAATTCTGCTGGAAACTGGAATGCCAGCCTACACGGAACCTTCCCCAAGTGCAAGCTTCTTCTGTACGGCATCTATGGCCCGTCTTTGGATTATTTCTTTACAAAATTTGTCATTTTGTTGGAAATAGTGGATAATTCCATCGGAAGGGATGATGAGAAAGGGCCTGCATCACCCCGCCCCGGACTACTGAGTTCATTGTTCCTGAATTGGCCCTGCAGGAGAGCCGTCATGACGCGGTATTGTAGTTGGTTTGTGGTTTTCGGGGTGCTCGTGACTGCTCCCTTCACCGTGTTTGCCACCGCCTTGGACGATTATGTCGCCATCCCGGACCCCGCCTACACGTTTACCATTGAAAACACCATTGACGGGGATGGTTATACCGTCTATATCATTCGAATGACGTCGCAGACGTGGCGCACTTCCTCCGAGGTGAATCACACCGTCTGGAAGCATTGGCTCACCATCGGCGTGCCGGATGTCATCACCAACGACACCGGCATGCTGGCCATTGGCGGAGGCAGCAACACCTCTTCCGCAAGCAACATGGAGCCCTACCTTGGCATGGTCATCACGGCCACCGGTTCCGTTCTGGGTTACTTGGAACAAGTTCCCAACGAACCGCTTCGCTTCAGCGATGAATCCATCTCGCGCACCGAGGACGCCATTATTGCCTACTCGTTTGACAAGTTCATGGTGACAGGCGATCCCACCTGGCCGGTCTTGTTGCCCATGGTCAAAAGCGTCATGCGCGCGATGGACACCATGACCACCATCGCCGCCACCCATAGCATGACCCTCAACAAATACGTCATCGGGGGCGGCTCGAAACGCGGCTGGACCACCTATCTCGCCGCAGCGGTTGACCCGCGGGTCGTCGCCATGGCGCCCATTGTCTTCGACGCGTCCAACATGTCCCCCTCCATGGTGCATCATTACCAGTGTTACGGCGCCTATTCCAGCGCGATCCACGACTATAACGATCTTAATATTTTCCAGCGCATGGACACGCCCGAAGGCGCCGCCCTGCGCGCCATTATCGACCCGTATTCGTATTTCGACCGGTACACCATGCCGAAACTGTGCGTTACCGCCACCGGCGATGAGTTCTTTGTCCTTGATTCCTCCCAGTTCTATTTCAAAGACCTGCCCGGAGAGAAATTCTACCGCACCGTCCCCAACTCCGGCCATGGCATCGAAACCGACATGACGTCCATCGGCTCGCTGTTTCAATACTACCTGAGCATCGCCACCAATCAGCCCCGCCCGGAATTCTCCTGGACCTTCGAGGAGGACGGCTCCATTCGCGTGAACACCGTCACCGCTCCCAGCAGGGTCTACCTGTGGCAGGCGGCAAATCCCGCCACCCGCGATTTTCGCTGGTATGACGGCACCGGCCCCCACTGGACCAAGTCCACGCTCACCGAACAATCCAAAGGTTCGGGCGTCTATGTTGCCAACGTGCCCACGCCCGCCTCCGGCTGGGCCGCCTTCTATATCGAACTCGCCTTTCCCGACGGCACGGATTTTTCCACCGAAATCCGCGTAACCCCGCCCTGGCTGCCGTATGGCGATATTGACAATGATGGCATCATCAATATCAACGATGACGACATGGATGACGATGGCATTCCGAATGGAGACGACCTCTGCGCCTGGGACCATGCCCCCTGGATCGATCCGCCGGTTGGTGAACTGGAAACCATGGAAGATACTCCGCTCGAATATGTGCTCACGCCCCACGAAAATGATCGGGAGAACACCGGCGCGCTGCTGACTTGGGCCGCGTCCGCCTACCCTCCGTCCCCTTTCAGCGTTGATGTGGATTCCACCACGGACACACTCACCCTGCACCCTGCCCCTGATGCCTTTGGTGCGGGGAGTTTCACCCTGACCCTCTTTGATCCCAAAGGCCAAACCGCCTCTCAACAGGTGTCCGTGAACATTTATCCGGTGGAAGACGAAGGCGAAGGAACCGGGGAAGGCGCGCTGGAGGAAGGCCAATCCGAAGGTGTCCCGGAAGGACAAATCGAAGGTTCCCTTGAAGGCGCCACCGAGGGCCTTCC
Organism: uncultured Nitrospirales bacterium; assembly: GCA_964466925.1. Taxonomy (GTDB): domain Bacteria; phylum Hydrogenedentota; class Hydrogenedentia; order Hydrogenedentales; family CAILVY01; genus CAILVY01. The sequence goes on along the minus strand of CAYXPO010000476.1, from coordinate 475 downwards.
TGAAGGCGCGCCAGAGGGATTGACAGAAGGAGAACCTGAAGGAATCCTCGAAGGAGATCCATCGGAAGGCCTGCCAGAAGGCATGGAGGAAGGCATGGCCGAAGGGGTGGACGAAGGGACGGGAGAAGGCATGGAAGAAGGCCAAGCCGAAGGGGTGGTGGAAGGCGAAGGCCTGCCCGCCGAAGGCGCGCTGGAAGAAGGTCAAACCGAAGGCCTTCCGGAAGGCGTTTTCGAAGGAGCACCAGAAGGGTTGACCGAAGGTCTTCTGGAAGGTGCGGAAGAAGGAATGGAGGAAGGTGCGCCGGAAGGCTCCCTCGAAGGCACGGAAGAGGGGCTTGCCGAGGGTCTCCCAGAAGGTTCCATGGAAGGTACGCTCGAAGGCGCTTCCGAGGGCGAAGGAACCGAAGACGGCCTGCATTCCGCGGATTTGGATGCCGACCATCAGATTCGCCTCTCCGAACTGCTCCGGATTATC
>CAYXPO010000475.1:0-4368 GCA_964466925.1 uncultured Nitrospirales bacterium | reverse complement strand
ATGTCCACGCCGAGCGTTGCCTGCGCGAACTCACCCGCCAGCGCATCCAGGGCCACATCATCGCCCACCACCGCGTTCACCAGCGTGGCGCCGCCAATCGTGGCCGCCGTGGTGCCGTCATAGACCTTGTCCTGCGCCACGGCGCCATCCACGGTAAGCGTCCGGATGGTGATATCCGCCGTAAGGCCGGCGGGCTGGGTTACCGTATAGTTCGGGGCATCCGCGCCTTCAGGCACGATGGCCGCGGTCACACTCTTGCCCGTGCCGATGGTCTTGTCCGCGAAATGGCCTATGGCGGGCACAGGCATCGAGACATCATCGCCACTCACCACGCCCACGAACACTGCGTCCGAAATGGTGGCAATCAATGTGCCATCGTACACTTTGTTGTCCGCCACGGCATCCGTTACGGTCAGAACCGCCTTTGTTATGTCCGCGGTAAGTCCCGAAGGTTGTATCAGGCTGTAATTTGCGATATCCGCCCCGGCAAGTTCGAGGGCGCCGTTTACGGCCTTGCCCGTACCGGCGTTTTTATCCGCGAACGCGCCCGCCATGGGGGTGACCAGGGCCACGTCATCGCTTCCCACCACGCCATTGAGCACCGCGCCGGTAATCACCGCATCCGCGGTGCCGTCATACACTTTACCTTCGGCCACGGCATCCGTCACGGTAAGCGGCTTGGGGGTAATGTCCGCAGTAAGCCCCACGGGCTGGGTCAGGCTGTAGTTGCCAATATCCGCACCCATTAATTCCAGGCTGGCGGTTACGGCCTTGCCCGTACCGGCGTCTTCATCCACGAACGCGCCGGTCATGGGGGTGACAAGCGCAACATCATCATTGTCCACCACGCCTTCGAGCACGGCCCCGGTAATCTCCGCATCCATGTTGCCATTGTACACTTTATTCTTGGCCACGGCGTCTTTCACCGTCAACGCTTTTTTCGTGATTTCCGCCGTCGTGGTCTGGGCGCCAATCGTGTAATACACCACGTCCGAACCCGTCAGGGTCAGTCCGGACACTGTTACGGTTCGTGTTCCCACATTCTTGTTGCTGAACTGGGCGGTGGAACCCGAGGTTGCCAAGGCCACATCCGGATGCGCCGGAAGCACGCCGGTTAACGTGCCGTAAACACTGATGGTGGCGTCGAGGTTTCCGTCATACGGCTTGTCGTCCGCGGTCAGCCCCGTCAAGGTCAGCACCGTCTTGGGCGATATGGTCAGCTTTCCGTTGACAAACGACAGGAAATAATTTGCATTGGCCGCCAGACTGCCCTGCGTAATGTTGTAATCGCCCACCGTTTCGCCCGGATCACGCGTGATGGAACCGGTGAATACATCACCATTATCCTCGCCCGGGGCCAGGGTGCCCGAGGTGATCTGCCATGTCAAGGCGGGATCGGACTGGCCCTGCGTCTTGATCTTGTCATCCGCCGTCACGGTAATGGGCCGCGGGTTAATGTTCGCCGTGAGGCCGGATGGCTGGGTGAGGGTGTAATTGGGTGCATCGGTTCCCGTGAGCAGCAGGCCGGGAGTCACCGCAAGGTTTGTCCCCACCGTCGCTTGCGGGAATGTGCCGGCCTGTGGCGTTTGCAGGGCCACGTCATCCCCTGAGACCACGCCCGACAACGTTCCGTTAAGTGTGGCCGTGTTTGTGCCATCATAATATTTGTTGTTGGCGGCGGCGCCCGAAACCGTCAGATTTTTCGGGGTGATATCCGCCGTGAGGCCCGTGGGTTGTTGTATTTGGTAATTGCCCTTATCCGCGCCGTCAAGCTGTAAATTGCCGGTCACGGTGCGGTTGGCTCCCACATTTTTATCGGGGAACAGCCCCGTGGTGGGCGCCAGCAGGGTGACATTCTCGCCGCCCAACACGCCATTCAGCACCGCGCCGGTAATCTGGGCGATGGCATCGCCATTGTATGTTTTGGATTGCGCGGCGGCGCCCGTCACCGTCAGCAGGATCGGATTGATGTTCGCCGTCAGATCGGTCCGTTGGGTGACGCTGTAATTGCCTGAATCCGCGCCGGTAATCAACACGTTGGAGGTCACCGCCTTATTCACGCCGATGTTCTTGTCGGCAAATATGCCAAGCATCGGTTCCACCAAGGAGACGGCCTCGCTGCCCAGAACACCATTGAGTGTTGCGCTGCTGATCGAAGCGGTCGCATTGCCGTCATAGGTTTTATTGTCCACCACCACATTGGTCAGGGTCAGCGGGCGCTTATTGATATTGGCCGTGGTGGTCCAGGGGCCGCCGGTCAAGTAATACTTGTAGGCGTGCGTTCCGCCCAGGGTCAGGCCGCCCGTCACGGTAACCGTCTTGCCGGTGCCGTAATCCTTCGTGTCGAAATTGGCCACCGCGCCGGTGCACACCAAGGTCACCGTATCTCCCGGCGCCACACCGTTGAGCGTGCCGCTGGCAATTGTGGCCGTGGTGCTGCCGTCATAGGTTTTTGAATTCGCCGTGAGCGACGCCACCGTAAGCGCCGTTTGCGCCGCGAAACTCGCGGTACGCGTGAAACTGCTGGTTACCCCCGTGTCGGTCCGCGCCGCCGTCGTCAGCCCATCGCTCCAGGTCACAAAATAATAAAGGGGATTTGGAACGGCCGTAACCTGTGAACCATTAGACCCATAGTTGATGGTCTGCGGCGTCGTGCCCGATATGGTGCCATTGGCGTTCGCCGTATAGGTCAAGGTGACTCTATATACGCCGTCGGCTGTTGCCGCTGCATTGGAACGGACGGAAACCGTCTGATTCGCGGGTGTGATGTAACCGGAGCCGGACAAGTCATTAAACGTAAGGATATAATCGCCCGGAGCCATTGTTTGGCTCCCACTGGCATACCACGTCGCCCCGCCATCCACGCTCCACCGGGCCGTTGCCGGTCCGGTAATGTTCACCGTCAAGGTACCTGGATCGGGCCGGACACTCACCGCGATTATGCCACAGTTTGTGAGAGAGGCATACCCAACTTCACCGGTGCCAGCAGAGGTTAATGGCCCTAATCTGCCCATATTACCTTGTGTAAAAGTGGTTACAAGATATGATGGGTATCTAGAATAAACGGATGCGTGACCATTACCCACGACACTAGAACTATTGATTCCAACAGAGCCGGCCGCTCCCAAAGAAGACACAATAAAGCTTCCCCATGGCGCTTCACTCGCGTTAAAATTTAGATATTTTCCTGTTGTACTTCCAGAATAGTCTTTTTGGGTTGAAATAAGCGGATTAGAGGTGTCCACATTTTTTAATGCGATGGCCCCCATGGTTTTGCAGCGAAAGTTCCCGCCCGTCCAATATACAGTAACCGTGTTGGCGCCCGTGGGGGGATTTACATAGTAATACAAGGCTGTGTTTTCATTTCCACTACCACTATAAAAGGATGTATCGAGATACGTCAGATAATTAGCGCCAAGCCTTGCCGAGTTGCTAGTTGGAGTGGGGTATCTGCTCGATGCCGAATCCGTTGCGCATACCACCAGCAATTCCGTACCGGATGGAATATTTACACCCAGCGCAAGAGAGGCGTTGTCAGAAGTACTTTCCGTCGACCATGAATTTGTCCCATCCGCAAGTTGGACTTGCGCGTACCCGGTTGCAGGAAGCAACACGGCGAGGGACAGGATAAGCAATACTGCCGGACATCCTTTGGTGAGGGTATTAAACCTTTTGTTTAGAAATGGACTCCATGGGGTTTTCATTTCCCGCTCCTTTCCATACGTTAAGACATCCATGAATTGAAACTGTTTTATCAAACGCATCACTATAAATGCCGGTTCATTCAAAAATATTCCACAGCACTTGCCCGTACCATGGCATATTCCTGTTTTCACCGCATGGTTCACCATATTCCGTATGCTGGAGTACTCACCCCTTGGACGCGCGGGGGATTTTTCAGATGTCCGCGTCCCGTGGCAAATCCTCTCTCTCCAGAACTCCGCCAACCTCGGGAAATGTATAGCATCTTCAGATGTAAAAGTCAAGTATTCTAATACATTTGCGTGAGGGTAGGGGGATTGGGGTCCGGAAAAGAGGGCGGGTTTCGCAGGAGATTTTATCCACAGATTTCACCGATGGGCACAGATTTTTGAAAAGAGGACGACCATGGGCGGCAGTATGGACATCCAGCTTCGGCGGGTTGATTGTGTACCTGGCGGTATGCAGGGATTTATTCCCGATACCTCTTTTTCTCCTCTGTGGCACGGTCAAGGCCGTCTTCGGACGTGGCCGTGCGTTTATCCGGTTTGCTTTTTGGGCTTTTCGGCTTCAGCGCAAGCCATGCCGGGCGTTGGCGGAGTGTAGTGCGAAATGGATTGTGGACGGGGTGGCGGGGCCGAAAAGCGTCGCGGTGGGCAAAAAAGGCCT
>CAYXPO010000474.1:0-4408 GCA_964466925.1 uncultured Nitrospirales bacterium | reverse complement strand
TGGCGTCCTTGAACGGCAGCGCGGCCACGGAGCGCAGCGCGGCGGTCACACCGGCTTTTTCCACATTATAGGGATTGCAGCTCGCGGCATAGGGTGTGGCGGCTTTGCGCCCATCGAGGGAGGCCACCGACAGCCGCCCGTCAATCGTATGCGTGATCATGCTGATGACATACACCACAAACGGTCCGCCCCGGAAGTTTTCATACCGATAGGTTTCGTCAAAAAGTTCCTTCATTATCCGTTGCGCCAGCGCATCCGTGTCTTCCGCACCGTTGCCCCATTTCCCGGAAACTTTCCGGATGGCATGGAGAACGTCCTCATGACCGATATAATTGGCGTCCATCGCCCTGGCCAATTGCGCCAGCGAATATTTACGCTGATCGAAAACCAGCGTGCGGATCACATGCAGCGAGTCCACCACATTCGCTATCGCGTTAATCATCGAAATGCCGGAAAGATTGTAGCGTCCCCCGCCCTGGGTTACATCCTTGCCCTGCTCCAGGCATCCCTCCATAAAGGCGGAAATATACGGCGCCGGCAGATGTTCGGCAAACATCCGGTCGCGCAGATTCGAGGCCTCCACAATCTTCTTGATCTGGGCCTTGGCCTGCGCAATGAACGCCTGGACAAACGCCTCGAAGGACGTAAAAGACTCCGGCGCGCCGGTCTTGAGTCCCTCCTCGCGAATCCGGCCCGCGAGGGTCATCACGTCGCCGTTACGCAAGGTCATGTCGAGCACTTTGCACAATTGCAGGGCATTGGCGCTCATGCTGCCGGTCTTGCCCGGGCACGTCGCCTCGACGCAGCCCATGATCGCGTAATCCCGCGCGTCCTCTTCGGAGAATCCCCGGCGCTTCATGGCTTCAATGTGCACTTCATCATTGAAAAAGGAAAAACTCGAGGTGCCCCGGGCCAGAAATTGCGCGGCGGTTTCCAGCAACGCCTGTGGACTGCCGTTATGGACGCGCACCGAGACATTGGTAATAGCTTTCGACGTGTGCGCGGCTTCCAGGAACAGATACGTCAGGGCGTTGGTGCAGTCCTTCCCTTCCCGTGAAACGCCTCCGAGGGTCACCGGGGAGGAACCGAGGAAACGGTGATAGAAATTGGAGAGCAGGTTGGATTCCGGCCGGATATTCTGCGACATGATCTTCAGCAGGAGTTCTTCAAGCAGTTCCCGTGCCGCTTCCCGCGTGATGCGCCCTGCCGCAAGGTCGTTTTCATAATAGGGAAACAGAATCTGATCGAGGCGGCCAAAGCAATGGAGATTCACCGGATGTGCAAGTTCCACGGCGGTTTTTACGGTCCACAGGCTCTGCACCGCCTCCCGGAACGTCTGCGCCGGGTAAAACGGGACACGCCGGCAGATTTCCAACATTTCCGCCAATACCATGCGCTGTTCCGGGTCCTGGGCCGCATGAAGCGTTGCCTCCAACCGTTCCACCAGCCGCTGGGCAAAAATGATGACGCCTTCGAACGCAAGCACGATGGATTCCAGGAAATCGTGGCACGGCCCGCCCGGATGGGTGTCTTCCAGCCGCTTTTGTGTGTCTTCCCGCAGTGCGAGCAACCCTTTTTCCAGCGCGGGGGCGTAATCCAGGATTACATGCCCCTGAAAACTGGCGATGCTGGCCGCCGCGCTCACCATCAGCACCTGCCGCGAGGTGTTTCCCGGAAGCGCGGTGGCGAAATCATGCATGTCCTTCGAGTAGAGGCCGGAGTGCATCAGCGCGTCTTCGAGCCGATCCACGATGGACGCGCCCTTCCAGAAGGGCAGGAGTTTCCCCAGCAGCAGCGCACGGTCCCCCGCCCGTATCTGATAGGGATTGATGGCCCGCTCGGACATGGTTTTGAAGTCCATGTTTAACGGCGGAGTTCCGCTCCGGCGCAGCATGCGCTGGTTTTTCAGAAAATCCCGCAGCACCCCCTTGCGAATCATGTACCCCAGGCCCTTCGCCATCGCCCGGAAACGAAATTGTATCATGGTTCTCTTGGTCAATTCGGATTCCAAGACCGTATTAAAGACACCCCGCTCGATATCCACCGGGATTCCCAGAAAGTCTTCTGTCCAATACCCCGCGATCCGGTCGCCGGGATCCACGTAATGGGTCATGCGCTCGTACACATGTTTCATGGCCATTGCCACACGCACCGCCAGCGCCAGACCCCTTCCCTCGGTTGCCTGCCAGCTTTCCGTGTAGTATTTCGCGCGCTCGATGGAAATATAGGCCGGTCCCGTTTGATACCGCCGCCGCATCCGCGCAATACGTTCGCTGCAGGCAATGTCTTCTTTACCGGACGGCAGGCATTCCCCTCCCGCCGAAGGGGAAAACCCGGCATTATGATGCACTACGGCCTTCATGCCCCGTACTCCTCATTGTGGACCATGCCTGTGAACAAGAACATGGCCCCTCTTTTGGGGTGTGTCAACACCCGTGCGTCTCTCTCTCAAAAAAACTCTATCAGAGCGGCGGGGCCGAGTCAATGTTTTAGGGGTGTGCTTTCCACTATTTTCCGGGCCAATTCACGGGCATGCCGGATGCAGTCGTTGCTGGAGATGCCGTGATAGCCGTTTCCGGCAAGATGGAATCCGGGGAGTTTTTGGAGGCACGCGTCAATGGCTTTGAGCCGCGCCTGGTGCCCGAGAGTGTATTGCGGAATGCCGCACCGGTGCCGAATGACGCGGGTCATGATCGGCCCGCCCTTAAAGTGCAATACCGGGTCCGCATTCTTGAGCGCGGTGTCCACCAGGGTGTCGTCCGCTTCGTCCACCGCCCCCGGATCGTGCGCGCCGCCTATCATGATTTGAAGCAGTTTGTGGCCCTGCGGGGCGCGATTCGGGAAAATGGAGGAACTCCAGAGCACGCCCAGCGAACGCAGTCTCTGGTTTCGGGGAATCAAATAGCCAAAACCGTCCAGCGGATTCGCAATATCCTCCGCCTTGAAGCCCAAGGCGAGCACGGCAATGGACGATGATCGAATTTCTCCCAGAAGCCGGGCAAGTTCCGCATCCAGGCAGGCCGCCAAGGCCGCCGCCCCCCGCGGAGGCGAGGCCAGCACCACAACATCATGCCGCCGGACCATGGGCCCTTCTGAAGTGCGCCCGGTCACTTCATAGCCATCCTTGACCCGCCGCAGGGAATCCAGCTGGACGGACGTCTCAAGATGGTCCTCCAAGTGCACCATCAACTCTTCCACCAGTTCGCCCATGCCATTTTGAAACGACAACAACTTTCCGGACATCGGGTTCTTGGACGTGGTGAGAAGTTCGTCGGTGGCTTCCTGCGCCATGCCTGCACGCGCTTCGGCCTTCCTTTGCTTTACCCGCGCGATCATTCCCTTGACCACGCTACCGTATTCCCGCTCAAGTTCCGCGAACACCTTGAGGGTGGAATGAATGCTCAGCGTATTCACATTGCCCGCATATACCCCCGAGATAAGCGGGTCAAACATGCGTTCCACCGCCTGTTTCCCAAACCGGCGCGCCACAAATTCCGCCACGCTTTCGTCCCGCCCGTCGGTACGCTTGGCTATCAAGGGTTCCAGGGCAAACCGCAGTTTGGCATGCAACGGCAATATGCCGGTTTTGACAAATCCGGCCGGGGATAGCGGAATCTGGTGAAGCTGGTTATCCATGAATAAATAGCGTTTCCGGGCGGAATCACTGCTAACCACAAGGCGGTCCCGCAGGCCGAGTTCCCGAATGAGGCCGAAGGTCGCGGGTTCATTGTTGAGAAAACCGTTCGGACCCCATTCGGCCAGAAACCCGCCGATCCGCTCCGAACCCATACTGCCGCCCACCCGGTTGGAGTGCTCGTATATGACCAGGTCGCATTCTGTTCCGGCGTGTTCAAAGCCGTTCTTGAGGCAATACGCCGCGGTCAGTCCGGAGATTCCCGCGCCGATGATGCCCACGCTAATGGCCATGGTTGTCTTCTCCGAGGGCATTGGCGATAAGCCCCGCCAGTCCGTACATCACCCCGGCATCATCATTCGGGCAGGCTATCCGCACAAAATGCTGAAACCCCTGCTCCCGCGCAAATGATTTCAGGTCAATCTCGATATCCCAAAGGGTTTCGATGTTCTCCGCCACGAATCCGAGCGGAACCACGACCAGATTTTCCATGCCGCCGCTCCGGAGCGCGGCCACCAGGCGCTTGGAATCCGGTTCCAGCCATTGCGCCGGGCCGAAGGCGCTTTGCCACCCCAAAACAGTTTTCAACCCTTCCGGTAATTGTTCACAAACAAGATGAAAAGTTTGTTCCACCTGCTTCTGATAGGGATCGCCGCGTTTGATAAGTTTTACCGGAACGCTGTGCGCCGAGAAAAGCACCCCCGTTTGGGGCCATGCTTCGGAACCCAGTGTCCGGAGCGCCGAGATAATTCGCTGCGCCAGAAAATCCACATA
>CAYXPO010000473.1:278-4413 GCA_964466925.1 uncultured Nitrospirales bacterium | reverse complement strand
TTTTGCAGGGTGCGGGCAATGGGGGAATAAAAGGGGAATCCCCAATAGAGGACTTTGCGGAGGGTAAAGCCCGCCGCTTCCACTTTGCGCTCGAGTTCGCCGGGCGCGTAATTGCGGACGTGCCCCTGCGATTCTTCCCAGGGACGGTAGCGTTCAAAATCCCCCGCAATCGAGGCGAGGAGCAGATACCGGCCGGTCATTTTGCGCAACTGGGCCAGTGCGGCTTCATCATCGTTTAGATGCTCGAGCACCAGCGAGCACACCACCAAGTCCCATTGCTCCGGAATGCATTCCCGCTGGATGTCACAGACCCAGAACCGTCCCGGCGACGCGGCCCGCGCGTGTTCAATGGCTTTTTCGGAGATATCGATCCCGTCAAAATGCGGTACCGCGCCGTTTTTGGTGAGGAGCGCGCTGTTGTGGCCGATGCCGCAGCCCACCTCGAGCACGGTGGCGTATTCGATGGTTTGGAGGAACCTGTCCAGTATTCGGCGCAGATGATGGTGGCCCGGCCCGCATCGCTGGATGTCGCCGTATACATCGGTCCACAACTGGTCGTAATCGTATTCCGGCATGGCATGAATCCCGTCTAGCCTATTTTTTCCCGGCCGAGATAATCCAGCGCGTCCGGGGAAAGAATTCTCAGGTCCGGGAACCGTTCCTGCAACACGAAAAGTTCCGCGTAGGAATCATTAATTACGATGCACCGGGACGGCACGATATGGTAACGATCAAACCATTCCGCGAGGGCTCCGGCCTTGTCTTCGGCGCAGCGGACCTCGACAAAAAAGTCCGGCACGCGGTGTTGTTGCAGGAGCGCGGGGGCGTCGGCATTTTTGCTGAGCAGCAATTGCCGCACGCCGCGGTTGTGCAGATCATACAGGCAGGCGATGGATTCCGGGTCGGGTTTCCCGTCCTTGCGCAGGAGGGTGTCATCCCAATCCCAAATGGCCCACTCGAAAGGTTCCGGTTCGGAGAAGTTCCGGAGGCAGCGGTTCAGAACGATTTCGGCCTTGGGTTGCGGCACGCGTACGGGATGGCCGGTGTACATGAACACGGCGATGAGGGGGATGTTCACGCCGCTCAGCCGGGTCAGGGTCATGCTGCCCCCCACACGCGCATTGATCTCGATCAGAACCGGTTCGCCTTGGGCGTTCTCTTTGAATTGCGCAAACCACGGCCCTTCGATGTGAAGATGTTCCGCGATCCGTTCGATGCTTTGCCGGATACGGGGATCATGCACGGTGCGGGTGCCCAAGGCGATGCCGCGGCCAATATTCGCGCGCAGCCGGGCATTGGCGAACAAGAGACGGCCCCCGCGATCGCTGATGCAGTCAACGGTATATTCGGGGCCGGGAAGATATTCACACAAAAGCATGCCCTGGGCCTTGGCCAGATGGAGTTGCTCCGGCGTTTGCACATGCATGATGTTGCGCGAGCCGCTGTCGCGATCGGGTTTCGCGAACGCGGGCCGGGGGGCGGTTTCGTGGGAATATACAACAGGCACGGGAACAATGCCTTTTAGCCGTGCATACGTGGCGCTTTTGGACATCAACAGGTGCGCGATTTCCGGGCGGGGGGTGATGAATACCGTGTTTTCCATGTGCCATTCCGAAAACACTTCGACCAGCGGGTCCCAGGCGGGAATGACGGCGTCAATGGCATGGTCCCGGCAAATCCGCCGAAAATCTTCCTCAAAACCGGGAGCCTGATAATGCGGCAACGGCAAATAGTGCTTCAGGAAGTGGCGCGCGGGATCATAGTCGCCCTTATCGCTGCTGCCCCCGAAAAGATGAATCTTGTTGCTCTTGGACAGCGCCTGGATAATCTCCAGTCCCGGCTCATTGCAGGTGGGGAACACAAGTACGTTCACGGACGCCCATCCTTTGACGGCGGATGAATCCAGGAGTATCCGCTCATTCCACTTCTTCTTTGACAATGAAATACGGTTTATTCTGAACCTCCACAAAGATGCGGCTGATGTATTCGCACATCAGGCCCGTGGCGGTCATTTGCACGCCGGCGATGATAAAAAAAAGGGCGGTCACGGTGAGGAAATTATCAAAGTTTCCCCAAATAATCCGTTTGAACAAGAGTAACGCGCCCATGCCGAATCCCACCAGGGACAACATTAGCCCGACAAAGCCGATGATTTTGATGGGAAAGGTGGTCACACTGGCAATCATGTCAAAATTGAGGCGCAGCAGGCTCCACAGGGTGTATTTGCTGTCACCGCTCACGCGTTCTTGATGCTCGACTTTAACCTCGGCGATCTTGACCCCCAGCCAGACCATTTCCGCGGGAACATAACGGCTGTGATGGACAAAACGGCCCATTTGATCAATCACTTCGCGCCGGAAGGCCTTCAAACCACAACCCAAATCGCGGATGCGAATCCCCGTGGCGACCGAGATGATCCGGTTGAGGATTTTCGAAGCGGTGCGCCGGAATTGCGAATCCTGCCGTTCCTCGCGCCATCCCTGAACCATCTCATATCCCTCATCAATTTTCTGAATCAGTTTTGGGATTTCTTCCGGGGGGTTTTGGAGATCGGCGTCCAGGGAGATGATGATCCGTCCGCGCACATGGGAGAAACCCGCGTACAACGCCGGGGTCTGGCCGAAATTGCGGGTTAGCCGGATAATCCGGAGCCGGGAATCCTGGGCACGGATTTCTTTCAATGTTTCCAGGCTCCCGTCCGAACTTCCGTCGTCCACCATCACAATCTCAAAGCTGCGTTTCAAGGGTTCCAGGGTGGCGGTGATGCGGGAATGCAGCTCTTTCAGGTTGGCCGCTTCGTTATAGACCGGCACAACCACTGAGAGTTCCGGCAAGACCTCGCTCATGCACAATCCCTCCCGGCGTTTGCAGGCGGACGGACCAGTTTTTTTACATAAGGCATCTTCATGTGCAAACTATAGACCATGCTCTGGAGAGAATCAACTGCACCGCCGGGAAACCGGCAATGTGATTGAAGCAGGGGCGGAAGCGTATACTGTGGAAAAGGAGATAGGTCATGCTGGAACTTGAAGTGCTGGGCGTAAGCCAGGCGGATGAACATCAATACCCCGTGGTGCTGTTGCGCCATGATACGCGCATATTACCCATTCTGGTCGGGGTGCCGGAAGCCAGCGCCATCCAGATCGGACTGCTTCGTGAAAAAACGCCGCGCCCCATGACCCACGACTTGGTGTGCAATATCCTCGCGGGCCTGCGCGCGGAACTTCGCTCGGTTACGATATACCGCCTGCACAACGACACCTTCTTCGCGCACCTGAACGTCGAGCAGAAAAATGCCCAGGGGCATGTCGAGCAGGTATTGAAAATAGACACCCGCCCCAGCGACGGCATTGCCATCGCAGTCCGCATCGGCTGCCCGATTTTCGCGGCGGAGGAAGTGATGGACATGGCCTCCCAGGACGCCTCCATCATCGCCCCCAGCGAAGATTCCGACGAGTCCGACCCGTCAGACGGGGAAGAACCGCCGTTCAGCGAGTGATTACGGCCCATACTGCATTTCTTCACGAAAAGCGCACACAAAGATAATTGGTTATATGAGGCGGACAATGAATGCCGCGCTCATGATATAAATGAATCACGTGTGTAAGAATGTCTGTGCAAGGAAGAACAAGGTGTGGGAGGTCATGTATGCTTCGTCAAACCATGACTCAAAAAACTTTGAGAATGCCTGTCCGTATCATGTTTGTGATTTCCGCCGCATTCTGTATCACCGCGCGGGGTCAAGCGCTGCCTGATGCACGTGGCCTGGGGGGCGTGGCGCGTCACCCTGCGGATAAAGCCGGTGCTCCCATGGTCTCCAAAGCGGGTGAAAAAAACGGATGTGAAATTTCCATCAACTTTGATGATGTGACCGATTCTTGCATTTTTTCCGAGACTACGCGGTTGACCAATGCGTATGGGGCTCTGGGGGTATATTTCTCCGGGCCCGGCGGCAATAACGGCGGGGCTGTACTCAACGCATGCGGGGTGTCGGGGGTTACCGGGTATTCATCCCCCAATGTTCTGGCCTTCAACTCGGCCTCCTCCTTGAAAGACGGCGGTATTCCGCAAGGCCCCGAGACGATTTCCTTCATGAACCCCATAGTATCCTTTGAGGCGGGTTTTGGTTCGGAAC
>CAYXPO010000473.1:0-268 GCA_964466925.1 uncultured Nitrospirales bacterium | reverse complement strand
CCGGGGATGTTGCCTTGACGGCGTACAATGCTAATGACGATGTGGTGGATGCGGTCACAATGGGGTTGGCCTCCGGATTGCAGCGGTTGCGGGTCTATGGCCGGAATATCACGCGGGTGGTGTTCAATTCCAATGCCGCGCGTTGGGTGGCGGATGATTTCTGCATTGTTCAGAGTGAGACGGGCCGTGGGGTGTTGGTGCTGCGGGAAACCTGCACGGATGCCGGGAACAGCAGCGATTTCGCCTCTCCGGCTTTGATGGGTCTTGG
>CAYXPO010000472.1:0-4416 GCA_964466925.1 uncultured Nitrospirales bacterium | reverse complement strand
CTTGCCGCAGCCGGGGGCGCCGCCACGGCATTGTCTCTTATAAGCTTGTCCGGCGCGGCCGCAAACTTGGCTCCTGTTCCTGTACCCCCCAAGAAGCCCGCGCGGGTACGGGTGGCGTTCCTGTATCCGCCGTCGCGCACCTTCTCGGAAGACCCGGAGGGATGGTGGAGTTGGCCGGGGAATGAATTCGATGCGGAGGGCCGTCAAAAAACCTACACGGAAAAACTCCGCGCCATGGAGAAAAAACTGGGCCTGCAGCTTATCCTGGACGCCTCGTCCATCGCCGATGAAAACGATGTCCGGCGTTTTGGCGAACAACTCCAAGCGGACACCCCGGACGGTATGCTGTTGATTATGTTTTCCAATTACAGCCCCCCGCTGGCGGACCTGCTCCTCAAATGCGCGGGGCAATTGAACCTACCGGCAATATTGTTTATCGGCCTCGGCGTTATGCACGGTTCCGTGGATAAATACCGGCGCCCGGGGGTGTATTTCATCCAGTCGCTGGACAATTTCGAGGCCATCGAGTACGGCCTTCGCATGATCAGCGCCAAAAAGCGGCTCCAGCAAAGCCGTATTCTCAGCATCACCGAGGCGGATGCCTCCAGTGAGAGCGTGGACCGGTTTTTGGGCGTATCCGTCCGCGTCATCCCGTTTCAACGTTACGCGGATCGTTTCAAGCGCATCGAACTAAAGAAACCGGCCCGGAAATTCATTCATGAATGGACCAAACACGCCGAAGAGCGCCGGGGGCTTACGGATACGGCGCTGGAAAACGCGGCGCGGGCCCATTTCGCGCTTGAAGCCCTCTTGCGGGAGGAACAGGCGGACGGCCTTACCATGAATTGCCTGCGGCGGGGCATGCTCAAACCCTGCCTGAGTTTTGCCACGCTCAACAATCGTCTCGTGCCCGCGGCCTGTGAAAATGATTTGCCCGCCGTGTTTGGCCAGTTCTTGGGACAGCTTCTGCTGGGGCGTCCCGGATTCCAACACAACCCCTGTTATGAAACCGAGCGGAATCATTATTACGCCTCGCACTGCACGTGCGCCACGCGCCTCTATGGCCCGGACGCCGAGGCGCGGCCCTATCTGTTGCGGCGGTTCGCCCACACCAACGAAGGCAGTTGCGCCATCCAGGTCTTCTGGAATCCCGGCGACCCCGTGACCATGATCCACTATTATCCGGGCGACAAGCCCGCGCTGGACGTGTACGCGGGCCGCGTGGTGCAGTCGCATCCCATGCCCCCCGCCGCCGGATGCACCACGAATGTCGAGATTGCGATCACGGACCGGCCTGAAGCCTGTTCCGTGCGCGGCCATCACAACGTGCTGTTCTGCGGCGATTTCGCCCGCCAGTTCCGCCTCTTCGCCCAACTCTATAAAATCCCCCTGATGGAACAGGAGGCCGGCGCGGCCCGGCCGGGATAAACCAGGGGCTTGCAAATGGAACCTTTGATATTCAATTTGCATAGGCGAGGCGCCCGCCGCCCTGGTGTATGGAGGCGCTTCTTCCATGCATCGAAACAAGGCGGTTCTTTACCGTTGGAGTGATTGGTTATGGCCCGCACGCCGGCGGAGGGGCCGGCGCGGCAAAGTATGCAACAGCCCCCCTGATTGCGGTAGAATCCCGTTCGCGCGGTCGCCGGAGGCGGGCCAGGGGCAGTAATTGGCTTGCGGAAGGCGCAAAGAGAGACGGGCAATATTGATTGCACCGGGGAGATGGCTGTGATGAATTATGCATGTAGTCTGTTTCTTGCAGGGGTGGTAATGCTGTGGTTTCCGGTGGCCTGTGTCGCGGCGGACACGGCGCCTGCGCCGCCGCCCAACGGGGAACCCGCCAAAGCCTCCGCGCCCGAGGCCGCGCAAACCGCCGTGAAAGAGGCCGCGGATAGCGCCAAAACCGGCGCGCCCGCCGAAGAAGCGGTTGAGGAAAAACCGAAAGACCAATACTGGTTTGTCGGCACCTCCAATTATCATCTCCTGCTCCACGAATCCGAAGAGCAGATCAACAAGCAGCTTAACCGTCCGTTCGGCCATCTCTTTCGCACGTGGCACCGCCCCACCACGTTCCGCGACTGGAGCGACAGCTATCTCCTCTGGGATATGTGGGGCGGCTATGGGCACGACCTCTCGAAGCATTTCTCGTGGGGCATTTATGGCGGCGGCGGCTATGGCAAGATTCAGAACAACAACCGCTACCATCCACTGGGCATTTCACTCCGGGTACAAGCGGACTTCTCCCGTATCAGCTTCATGGCCGGCAACGGGATTACCTGGCATCCCTGGGGCCGCCCCGAATACCAAAAAGGCGGCCTGTGGAAAAACATTAAAGCGTCCAGACCTATGACCGAAATGAATATCGGCTACGCCTATCAGATTGCCATCGGCAATGTGAAGCTGCACGTGCCTTTGTTTGATCAACTCGTGCGCATCCGCGACGAAAAGAAATACCACCTTTTCTGGATCAGCCCGCGCATCGGCATCGAAACCCCGCTGACCAAAAACAACACCCTGAATTCCCTGCTCGGATACAACATCTTCACCACCCACGGTTCCGAATTCAACGGCTATATCTTCGAATTCTTCATCCGCCACCGCTTCTAGGAGGCTTGAATTTGTGTTTTTTCGGAATCTGGGATTTAACAAGGGGGAATGGATTGTCAAAGTGGAGATTCCTTGGTATACTTCCATCGTGACAATTACTGGTTTAGGATAGGTTGAAAATGACACGTCTTTTGCTGGAAGAGTTATCAAAGGAGGCTGTGGACACGTTAGGCCGTTCCACGGAGGAGGGCAATACGGTTGTGATTCAAGTGGACGGGAAGGATGTGGCGGTGCTGGTGCCGCTGGAGGAGTACCTTCAGTTTCGTGCATGGGAGGATCGCATGGATCTGGAAGCGATACAACGTTCCAAATCCGAACCGGGGGAAAATATGCGTTGGGAAGATCTCAAAGCGGAGTGTGGGCTCTAGGTGGCGTATAAAGTCATTTTCAACGCACATGCGGCACGATCTTTTCGGAAACTTTCCGCAGATGTGCAGAAAAAATTAAAGCCCGCAATAGAGGGCCTGTGCGATGATCCGCGCCCTCCCGGGGCGGAGAAACTCACAGGAGCCAAAGATACCTACCGCATTCGAGTAAGCATGTACCGTGTTCTTTATGAAATCCAGGATGATCTATTGTTGGTCGTTATTGTGGAAACAGCCCATCGGCGCGAGGTGTACAGAAAAGGATAGCTTCTTAACCCTTCACACCCTCGAAGTGGTCTTCTTCTTCCTTGAAAAGGAAATTAAAGGTGGTGAGGCTTCCGTAGGCGCGGGTGATAAGCCCCTGGAATTCTGCCTTGTCTTCGGTGGACAGGCGCTCGTGGCTGTTGATTTTTTGTTCGAGCACGCGGAGTTTCTCGCGGACGGAGGTAATTTTTTTGAAGAAAGCCTCGATGGGCACGTCTTTGCTTTTCAGGGAGGGATCGGCCGGTTTGAATATCATCGTACCGCCCTCGAAACGGGGGGTCATTTCAAACCCCGTCACACCCATTTCCTCTTCCAGCACTTCGCGCAGCGCGGCCTTGATTGTCTGCCAACTTGGGTCAATCATGATCGGTCCTTTCCGTATAATTCCGGCGGGTATTATTCATAAAACCAGGCGGCGGGTAAATCTTTCAGCAGCAGGTTAAGTCCGCCTTTGTAATTGAAGTAGGTGAGGAGAGCGTGATTGTTCACCCAGGTGACGGCGGGATACGCCCACTGATCATCCGCCACATCTTCAATGTTGCGGAACCGTATCCAGGTTTCACCCTCGTCCTTGGAAATCGCGGCGGTGAACGGGTTGCGCCCGCTTTTGCCGGGATTGTGATTCCACACGGCCAGGATATCGCCCGTGGTGGGGACACGGCTCAACGAAACCGGCGCGGCCGTGCCCGCGAGCGGGCTCAACACGGGTTCGGTCCAATGGTCGCCGCCGTCGGTGGACAGGCTCTTGAACTGGCCGCCCATGCCGGTGCGGGTCATCATCATCACGCGCCCGTCCTTGAGTTCGATGCAGGCGGGTTCCCAGGAGCCTTTTTCCGGCTTGATGCGCTGGCTTTCGCGCCAGGTGGCGCCGTCATCGTCGGAGAGATAGCAATAACTGTAGCCGTCTTCCCATGCTTCGAGCAGGAGGCGGCCCGATTTCAGGCGCAGGCCGCGGCCATTGGTGAGACCGGTATATTTGCCCTCCGGACTCAGTTGTTTGGCGGGGCCAAAGGTTTTCCCCTCGTCCTTGGAAACCCGCATCATCACGCGGCAATCCTTTTCCTCGCTGTTCTTCTGGCAATGGAACAGGGCAATGTCGTTGTTTTTCAGGCGCAGGAAATTCACTTCCATCACGTTGCACCCGCCGTCGTTTTCCACGAGCGTGTATTTGCCGCCCCAGGTA
>CAYXPO010000471.1:0-4421 GCA_964466925.1 uncultured Nitrospirales bacterium | reverse complement strand
ATATCATCCGTCTCGGGCGCGGAGGAAACCGATCCGGAAACCCTCCGCCGACTGCTGGCCGGCCAACTGGTCCGGCCCGTGCGCTGGCTGCAGGTCATGCAGGGGCTCGGCCCGGTGACGGCGCTGGAAATCGGCCCCGGCGGCGTGCTGAAAGGC
Organism: uncultured Nitrospirales bacterium; assembly: GCA_964466925.1. Classification (GTDB taxonomy): domain Bacteria; phylum Hydrogenedentota; class Hydrogenedentia; order Hydrogenedentales; family CAILVY01; genus CAILVY01. The sequence goes on along the minus strand of CAYXPO010000471.1, from coordinate 4,265 downwards.
TTGGCCAAACGCACCCCCGGCGGGCCTTCCGTCCATGCGGCGGGGTGCCTGGAAGAGTTGAACAACGTGCCGGTTTGATAGATCGCCCGCGCTCATGAGATAATACCGGCAGCTTGGTTCTCAGGCGGTTTTCGTTCATGTCAACCCAGTCACCCTGTAAGCAAAGGAGATTAAGCATGTCACGACTGGAAGGAAAAGTCCTTGTGGCGCAAGGCGGGGGTCCCACAGCGGTAATCAACCAAAGTCTCGTGGGCGCTGTGTTAGAGTCCCGCAAATTTCCACAAGTCACCCATGTATACGGCGCCATTCATGGCGTGAGCGGCATCGTCAAGGAGGAATTTTACGACTTGACCGAAGCCACCACGCACAATCTGGAAGCCGTGGCCAAGACGCCGTCCTCGGCGCTGTTGTCCACGCGGGACAAACCAGACATCGAGTACTGCAAGAAAATCTTCACCGTGTGCAAGGCGCACAATATTCGCTACTTTTTTTACGTGGGCGGCAACGACAGCGCGGACACCTGCCGCATTGTCAACGAACAGGCCGACACGGAGAAATACGAACTGCGCGTCATTCACATTCCGAAGACCATTGACAACGATCTGCTCGTGACGGACCACTGTCCGGGCTACGGGTCGGCCGCCAAGTTCGTGGCGCAGGCCATTGCCGGCGCGAATCATGACAACCGTTCGCTGCCCGGCGTCTACATCGCCATCGTCATGGGGCGCCACGCGGGATTCCTGACCGCGGCCTCCGCCCTGGCGAAGAAATATCCGGACGACGGCCCGCACCTGATCTATCTGCCGGAGCGCCCCTTCAACAAGAAGCAATTCGTGGCGGACGTGCAAAAGATTTATGACAAGCACGGGCGGTGCATCGTGGTGGCGTCGGAAGGCATTGTGGACGCCAAGGGCACCCCGGTCATCGAGCAGCTTATCGCCGGGGAAAAGGACGCGCACGGCAATGTCCGTCTTTCCGGCACGGGCGCCTTGGGCGATTTGCTCAGCAACTGGGTGAGCGCCGGCACGAAAATCAAACGCGTCCGCGCGGATACGCTCGGCTATATGCAGCGCAGCTTCCTGGGATGCATCAGCGATGTGGACCAGTTCGAGGCGCGCGAAGTCGGCGAAAAAGCCGCGCAATACGCCATCTGGCACAGCATGGACGGTTCGGTGGCCATCCGCCGCATCGGCAATTACGCCGTCGAGTATTTCCTGACCCCGCTGCGCACCGTGGCCCGGAAATCGCGCTGCATGCCCGACAAATTCATCAACAAACAAGGCAACGGCGTCACGGATGCCTTCCTGGATTATGCCCGCCCGCTGGTGGGCCGCATGCCCATTATGGAACGCATCTCGGCCCCGCTCGCCAAGAAAGTGTTGAACAAGAAATAATCCCGTTGCAAAACGCATAGTTGTGAGGCAGTTGTGAGTGAGTTGAATGGTAGTATTTTGAACGCTATGCGCGGTTCGGTTCCGGAGGGGGTGTCCCTCGACATCCCCTCCAACAGTTTGAAGGAACTGGGCCTGCGCTTTCTCACCTATAAACCCGGACGGGCGCTGGCGGGGGCGATGAACGCCCAGGAACGTTTCGCCAATTCCATGGGACGGCTGCAGGGCGGCATCATTGCCGCGGCACTGGACGCCACCTTCGGCAGCCTCGCCCTGCTGTATGCGAAGCGGCCCTGCGTCACCATCACCCTGGATATCCGCTACATCAACCCCCTTCCGGCGGATGACCGCGAGTTTGTCATCGAAGCCACCCTCGCGGCCAAAACCCGCGGCGTCATTTTCATGGAAGGCCGCGTGATGGATACCGAGGGCGTTATTGTCGCCCTGGCCTCCACCACCGTCACCCCGTTCCGCGAAAAAGACCGCGAAAAGGGGTAGGCGCACCACGGCCCGGCGTCTTACACCGCCGCCGCGCGCACCCCGAAAATCTGCATCAATTCCGAATACCCCATGGCCTCCGCAATGTCCACCGCGCTCAACCCGTCCAGCGTCTCATTGCGAATCCACGGGTCCGCGTTGTTCGCCAGCAGCACACGCACAATCTCCGCCGCCCCGTTCACACAGGCCCAATGCAGCGGCGTCATGCCGTCCGCGCTGATCTGGTTCACATCCGAGGCATTGACCAGCAGTTCCACCGCTTCCATATGCCCTTGGCGCGCCGCCTTGTGCAGCGGCGTCTCCCCTTGATAATCCAACGCCATCACTTTGGACCCATAGCCCAACAGCGATTTCACCGCTTCGGTCAACCCAAGCGCCGCGGCCCGGTGCAGGGGCGAAGAACCCTGCAGGCTCTCCCGTTGATCTTCCCGATCCTGACGCAACATCATGTCCGCCAGGGCCATATGGCCACTTTTGAAAGCCCGGTCCAGCGGAGTTACCCCGTGCGCATCCATCGTATGTATCCATTGTTTACTCATCGCACAAACCTCCTTGGGTTATCTCCATCAAGCCAAGCCCAACCGCTTTACGCAACCGTCATGCCATCACCCCGCATCGCGCCCAAGAAACGGGAAAAATCCCATATACGGTTCCCCCGCAAGGCTTTATGAAAAAACAAACAGGAAAGAAGACCCTCCTTCGTGTGCTTTAGCCGCTTGTCCACACGCCGGAAGTCTTGTCACCTTGACGAAGATTTGGCGCTTATCCTTCGGCAGGTTTTTGGGGGGCGGCCCGGATTTAACCTTTGCGCGTATCACGGGCGAAATGCTATCCTTGCAGGGTCTCACCAGCAAAACTCCCTGCAAGGAATCCCCGGTGAACCGCACACTCAAAACCCGTTTGTCCTGGATGATGTTTCTGGCGTACTCGGTGAATGGGACCATATTCCCCATTCTCAGTCTATACCTGAAAACGCATTTGCATTTTGCGTCGTGGCAGGCGGGGGTGGTGCTGGCGATGACCCCCGCCGCCGCCATTGTGGCGCCGCTGGCGGCATCGCACATCGCCGACCGCTACATCAGTGCGGAACGTCTGTTGTCGGTGTGTCATGTTTTCTCCGCCCTCGTCATGTTCATCCTGTGGCATCTGACCAGTTTCCCCGCCGTGACCTGCGCCTATTTCCTCTACGGCTTCTGTTTCATGCCCACCTTCGGGCTGACCAACGCCGTCACGCTGCACCATACCCCGGATGCCCGCCGGGATTTCGGCGGCATCCGCATGTGGGGCACGGCCTCCTGGGTGGTGGTGGCGTGGGCCTTCGGATACTTCTGGGTGCGCGGCGGAACCCTGGCGGGGGAACGCCTCACCCATGCGCTGCCGCTGTCCGCTCTGCTGTCGCTGGTGCTGGCCGCCTATGCCCTGACCCTGCCCTCCTCCGCCGCGGACGGCGCACCCCGCCCCAACGCCCCCTACAGCGAGGTGCTCCGCATTTTTCTGCGCCCCGGCATGCTGTTGTTGTGCATCCTCTCGTTTCTGAACAGCATCTGCCATCAGTTCTATTACTTCGGCATGAGCCCGTACTTGCACCAAATCGGATTTGCGGACAAGCACATCATGCCCGCCATGAGCCTCGCGCAGGCCTCGGAAGTGGTGGTACTGGCCCTGCTCGGCTGGTTTCTCGCGCGGCTGGGGCTCAAACGCACGATGATGATCGGCGTACTCGCGCAGGGCGTCCGGCTGGTGATGTTTGCCGTGGGCGGCTCGACGGTGTTGATCCTCGCGGGCATCGGCCTGCACGGATTCTGTTACGCCTTCTTCTTCACGGCGGCGTATCTGTACGTCGAACAACACAGCACACCCGGCACACGCGCCGGCGCGCAACAGGTGCTTACCATCATGATCTCCGGCGCGGGCACGCTGGCGGGTTCCTTGTCGGCGGGCTACGTGGCCCAGTATTTCACCGTCAATGCCGAATGGATTTCCTGGCCCCGGTTCTGGCTCGTGCCCGCCGTGATTACCCTGGTGATTGCGTTGTGGCTCTCCATCGCGTTTAAGGAAGCGCCCGCCGAAGGCAAAGAGGATCATTGAGGGAGCATGGCGGGCGCTTCGTTTACCCGTGCCCAATGATTCCCCGGAATAGCACCCAATAGGAACCCCCTTCTCCGGGAGGGAGTTCCTGAATTCACTTGCACATATAGGGGTGTCCCCCCTGGAGGGCGTGTCGCTTTAGTGAATCCTGGCGTACTGATCGATGTCATGGCGCGCTCCAGCACGCCACTTCGAGCACGACGCGGTTGTTGCCCGGTTCCCCCGGGGGGCGTAGAGTCCGTCGTAGCCGCCGAATGCATCGGCCTGCAAATAGCGCGGGTGCTCTCG
>CAYXPO010000470.1:2438-4424 GCA_964466925.1 uncultured Nitrospirales bacterium | reverse complement strand
TCATCTATGGTGCGGGCGATGGGATAGAAATGATCCTCTCCGGTCATGGTGTAAAGCACATGCGGCACGCTGTACGTCGTGAGCAAGGTATCCACCGCTTGGGCATCGCTGTAACTTACCAGCAGGTCCGACGTGCCGTGGAAGGCGATCAAGGGCGGCTCATTCCCCACGCCGTCAATGTAGCTTTCCCTATGGAAGGCGGGCGTGCCCGCGTCGCACACCAGCGCGCCGGAATTGCTCCAAATCGCCGCAGCGGGCAGTTGCGGCGGACCGTAACAGACAAAATGCGCGTCAATCGCTCCCGCGGAATATCCGCCAATCGCGATGCGGGTGGTGTCCACGCCAAGGGAGGCCGCGTTATCCACCAGCCAGGTAAAGGCCTTCTCTACATCCTGGAGCGAGGCCTCGAACGCCCGGAATCCCAATTGCGCGAGGGACGGAGGCGTGCCGAAGAACACGCCCGTCCCCGGCGGGTCATCCGTGGTCAGCCGGTACTCCACCGAAATGCACACATAGCCGCGCTTTGCGAACTCGGCCGCGTACACCGCCGTATTCGTGCTGGAGTCGCCCGGCTCCAGGGGATCCACAAACGTGTCGTCCTTGCGGCTCCCCGAAGTCCATGCCCCGCCGTGCACCATCACAAATCCCGGCTTCAGGCCCGTCCCCACGGTCCCGTCAGGTTCGTAAAGGTCCAGATACAACGCCTTGGTATGCTGCGGCGCGAGAGGATTCGATGCATTGATGGCGCCCGTCCCATATTGAATATTCTCCGTCAGCGTCACACCGAAGTTCTTGTCCATGAACAGCCCCGATGCGCACACCCCGGCACTCTCCGTAAGCCGCCATAATTCATATCCCGTTGTATCATATTCGGCGCTGAAAAACAGTGAATTCCCCACAACCGTCAGATAGGCGGGTTCTGAATCGTAGTAGTCGCCCGGGTTAATGTCCTGGACCATGACCGTGCCCGCTTCCGTGCCATCGGTTGTCCACAACTCGTTGCCGTCAATTCCGTCATCCGCGGCAAAATACAATGTCCCATGAAATACCCGCAGATACGATGGATTGGAGTAATATTCGCCCGGCCAAATGTCTTTGACCATTACGGTGCCTTCCTCCGTGCCGTCACTCTTCCAAAGTTCGGCGCCCAGCGTCCCATCAGTAGCCTGAAAAAACAGCGTTCCATTCACGTTGGTCAGCCAACAGGGATTGGCGGTCAACGCGCCCGGGTAAATGTCTTTGACCATTACGGTACCTTCTTCCGTGCCGTCGCTCTTCCACAGCTCCGTGAGGTGGGCGCCATCGTCGGCGGTAAAGAACAGCGTGCCGTTTACAATGGTCATATTGGCTGGTCCCGACCAATTCGCGCCGGGGTTAATGTCTTTGACCATCACGGTGCCCCCTTCCGTGCCGTCGCTCTTCCACAATTCGCCGCCGTGACTCTCATCGTGCGCCATGAAGAACAGCGTGCCGTTCATATTGATCAGGCGCTCGGGATACGAAGAATCCGGGCCGGGGTTAATGTCTTTGACCAGGACCGTGCCCCCTTCCGTGCCATCGCTCTTCCAAAGCTCATAGCCATGCGTGTCATCGCTGGCGTTAAAAAAGGCTGTGCCGTTCATATTCGTAATCCCCCCCGGATTGGAACTCTCCTCGCCGGGATAGATGTCTTTGACCAGCACGGTCCCTTCTTCCGTGCCATCGCTCTTCCACAACTCATCCCCTTGGCCCTCACCGGTGGCCTCGAAAAACAAGAGGCCGTTCACTTCACAGAAGTTCTCGGGATACGAATACTCCCCGCCCGGGATGATGTCCTTGACCAGGACCGTGCCCGCTTCCGTGCCATCGCTTTTCCAAAGCTCCAGGCCATGAACCCCGTCATCCGCCCGGAAGAATATCACGCCATTCACATTGGTCAAACACTCCGGATTCGATCCTTCGTCCGCGCCGGGATAAATGTCTTTGACCAAGACCGTGCCCGTGTCC
>CAYXPO010000470.1:0-2428 GCA_964466925.1 uncultured Nitrospirales bacterium | reverse complement strand
TGGCCCGGAAAAACAACAGGCCATTGCCCGCCGTCAGGTTGTCAGGATTCGACGAGTTATATTCGCCGGGATAGACGTCTTTGACCATCTCCACCGTGGCCGCCACTCCGGCACAGGGCGTCATCCATCCCAGCGCCATTCCCAAGACCGCTACAACGAAAAACTTCCCGCTAGGAAGTGAATGTTCTTGTGTCCGGTTCATGTTCTTTTCCTCCACGTTGTTCCCAAAGTACCCGTGCCGGGCCGAAGTTACTCGGTACAGCCGCTTGATCAGAAATATTCTATATAGAATTAAATAAAATTGCAACCAGGCTCCGTTTCGGCCAGTATCGCCCCATATGCCCCCAAAATCCGCAATATTAACATTAACAACGCCAAAAAGTTGCAAGAGAGTTCTGCAAATCTATATAGTATATAAAGAATGAGGGATTTCACGGGATGTTAACACCAGAAGAACAAGAACGGCTTTTCCAACGCCATGTGCTGTTAAGCCGGGAGAGCCATGAGCCGCTGCATGCCCAACTCACGCGTTCGCTCCGCAATCTCATTACGCGGTACTTTGAGAAAGGCGAACGGTTTTATCCGGAAGAAGAGTTGAGCGAGCGGCTGGGGCTGTCCGTGGGCACCGTGCGCCGTTCGCTCAACCGGCTTGTGGACGAAGGGCTGCTGTTGCGGCGGCGGGGACAGGGCTCGTTCGTATTTCGTTCGGCGCTGGAGATCGGCGGGGGAATGCGCGTGGCGGTGGTCCTCAACACCTTTGACTCCCCGTTCAACAATATGCTGATGCGTGAACTTTCCTATTTGTGCCAGCGGCGCAACCACTCCCTGGAGGCGGTCAATCCGGGCCAGGACGAGCGCGTTTCAAAGGCCCTCGAACTTGCCTCGGCGCCGCGAACGCGCTTTGCGTTCATCTTTCTGTGCCTGGACCCCGATTTTACGTATGACCTCGCCCAGGCCGCCCAAAGCCGCAACCTTCCTTCGTTGAACATTGACACCTGGATTCCAGGCTATCCCGGCACCCAGATTTGCGTAGACAACCAACGCGGCATTGAACTGGGCCTGGAACACCTGTGCCGGCTCGGCCACCGGCGGATCGCCCTGCTGCTGTCCGAAAATCCGGAACATGAGAACATCCGGGAGCGTCTGGAAGCATTCCGCGCGGGCATCGCGAATCGAGGCCTGGAAGGCCGCATTATCGAATCCTCGCCCCCACCGGATTATCCACATCTGAGCGCGCTCATGCGCGTTCCCACCCAGGAGCGATACGATGGCCGCATTGATGAAGCCGCCGCCCGGCGCGTGCTCGAATCAAACGCCACCGCCGTCCTCTGCGTCTCGGACATCGGCGCCTGTTTCCTTATGAAACGCCTGCACATGATGGGCGTGCGCATCCCGGAAGACCTCTCGGTCGCGGGCTTCAACGACGAAGGCGCCGGCCTGATGATGCACCCCGAATTGACCACCATCGCCCAGCCCTACGCCGAAATGGCCGCCGTGGCGCTCGACGCCCTGGGCCGCGCCGACACAGCCCCCCGCCATTTCCGGCTCGAACCCAAACTGGTCATCCGAAAGAGCACCGGCGCCCCCAAACCGGATGTCCCCGCGCAAGCCAAAACCGCATAAGCAACCGCAAACAAATCCGGGGAGCGGCCACCGGCAATTTCAATGCCGGCGGGTTCCTCTTTCCTTTCGCTGGTTCAAGGCAAGTGCCCGGAGGAATACGCAAATCGTCAAGGTTGACGGCAAGGCATTGTCTCCGAACCCAATGCCGAACGGCAATGAAGAAAAGAAAAATGGTCGGGGCGGCCGGATTTGAACCGGCGACCCCCTGGACCCAAACCAGGTGCGCTAGCCGGGCTGCGCTACGCCCCGACAGAAATACAGGTCATCTTAACATAAAATCGGAGAGGTCCGCCACCCTTTCGGCTTTATCCCGTCACCGCGAGCCGCAGGTTCCAGGGTTCCACCGCGGGTAATACGAAGCATTTATAGGGTCCGTCGGCACGGATTGCGGCAACTTGTGTTTCACGGCACTGCATGTCAACGACAGTCAGGTTGTCCTTTGCCGTCAACACGCAGAGTTCAAGGTTTTCCGCACCATCGAGCGAGGCGTTGAGCAGCGCCAGGATCATGGTGCCGTCTTCCCGCACGCGCGGCCACAGGTTCACCCGGTGAAAGGAGCTCACATAGGCGGGCAATGTGTCGCGCGACAGCCAGCGCATGATGGATTTCACTTGTGACGACTTCGCGAGTCCGTGCAGTTGCACCCACGGATAATACCCGGCCACGCAAACGCGCCCGCCCAGTTCGTTCTCAAACACGCCCAGACAGCATGGCGCGGTCTCCTGACAGGAGTAATCAATAATTCGCGCCAGGGAGCGGCAGGTTTCGTTCGCGCGGACAAACGCCTGGGCCGGGCCGAACCAGA
>CAYXPO010000469.1:0-4427 GCA_964466925.1 uncultured Nitrospirales bacterium | reverse complement strand
ATCCTAAAAGGAACTCACCTTCATCGCAAATCGGGCGACCTCATACTCCCTCTTATTCATTACCCGCAAACAATTCAACTACCCCCATAACATATCTCGAAAGAACGATGCATACCGGTACAAAACGACGGCGCTACCAGAAACTCCGGCAGCGGCATGGCCGGAAGCTGCACCTCGAAGTCGAACCCGGCACCTATCTCGTGGCCAACGCCGGGGCGCTGGTCTGCCGCATCATGGACGTGGTGGATACCGGCGCAACGGGGTATTCATTCATTAAAGTGGACGGCGGGATGACGGAAATCCTGCGGCCCAGCCTGTACGGCGCGCAGCACCCGATTATCGTCGTGCCCCAGGTTAAAGAACGCCGGAAAAGCGGCAAATACCTCGTGGCGGGGCACTGCTGTGAAAGCGGCGACATTCTGACCCCGAAACCGGGCAATCCCGAACAACTCAAACCGCGTGTATTGAAAGAGGCCCGTATCGGTGACGCCTTGGTGATCGAAGGCGCGGGGGCGTACTGCGCCGCCATGGCCTCCAAGAACTACAACTCCTTCCCGGAATGCGCGGAAGTGCTGTTGACCACGGCAGGGCGTTTCGTTCTGGTGCGGCGTCAACAGACCTTGGATCAAGTGCTCCAGAACGAGTGCTATGAAGAGACATGATTCACGGGTAACGCATAAAGGCGTCCCACCGGGAGATGGGACCCCCTAAAATTTCCTCGATAGTAGCTCCTATCTCCAGGTAGGAGTATAGCTTATATTTGACTACTGCAAAGGCGTCCCACCGGGAGATGGGACCCACTAAAATTTCCTCAATAGTAGCTCCTATCTCCAGGTAGGAGTATAGCTTATATTTGACTACTGCAAAGGCGTCCCACCGGGAGATGGGACCCACTAATAATCAGTAGGTCCTATCCCCAGTAGAGTTACCACAATTCAATCACAAAATATCCATTCCTGTTTCGTTTGTTTCGCGTATTTCGTGGTAATAAATCATCGGAACGACGGGGGCTGAAGAAACACTTTTCGGAGAAGGGCGCTACGAAGGCGGCAAGCAGGCAGGAGGAATATTTACCGCAAGAGCGCGAAGGTTTACAGTGGAATCCAAGTAGGAAAAGTTCAAGACAGGACCGGGAATATGGTATACTTTTATTTTTACCGAGGTGGGTGCGGGTAATGATAGACGATGTTCGATATCCGACGGCGGTGCGGGAGATGGCGGAGGAGGATCGTCCGCGGGAGCGTTTGGCGCGGCTGGGTCCGGAGGCGTTGCGGGACGCGGAGCTGATCGCGGTGTTGTTCCGGACCGGGACGCGGGAAGCGGGGGCGGTGGCGCTGGCGGAGCGGTTGCTTCGGCAGTTTGGGGATGTGCGGGGTCTGGCGCGGGCGTCGGTGGAGGAGATATGCCAGGTGAAGGGGGTGGGCCAGGTGAAGGCGGTGGAGATCAAGGCGGCGTTGGAGTTGGGGAAGCGTCTGGCGGAGCACCGGCGGGGGGCGCAGGTGAAAATCCGGACGGCGGAAGAGGTGGCGGAGTTGCTGATGGTGCGGTTCAAGGAATATGAGACGGAGCGCTTTCTGGCGTTGTTGTTGAATATAAAGAATGAAGTGTTGAAGGTATGCGAGGTGTCGCGCGGCGGCCTTTCGGGCACGCATGCGGCCCCGGCGGATGTGTTCCGGCAGGCGGTGCGTGACGGGGCGGCGGCGGTGATTGTGGCGCATAATCATCCGAGCGGCGACCCGGAGCCGAGCTGGACGGACCTCGAGTTGACGGCGCATTTGAAGGAGGCGGGAGCCCTGTTGGGGATTCCGCTGTTGGACCACGTGGTGTTCGGCGACGGGCGCTACGTGAGCTTGAAAGAAAGGCAATGGGTGTGAACGAACCGTTTAATGCCTGGATGCAGGGCGTCTGGTTTTATGGCCCGATTTTGGGTTTGGGCGTGGTATTGCTTGTGGCGGGGCTGAGCGTGATGCTGTTTTTCCGGGATTTCCCTCGCAGCATCACGGCGGCGCCGAACGAGGTGGTGTCTCCGGCGGACGGGACGGTGGTGGCGATAGAGGAGTTGCCGGAAACGCCGCATTACGAGGGGGCATGCAAGCGGATTTCGATCTTTATGTCGGTGTTTAACGCGCATGTGAACCGGGCGCCGTTTGAATGCACCGTGCGCGACGTGCGGTATGCGCCGGGGCATTACATGAACGCAATGAAGAATGAAAGCAGCCAGGTAAATGAATCGAACGCGGTGTGGCTGGACACTCCGAAGGGCCCGATGACGGTGCGGCAGATATCCGGGGCGGTGGCACGGCGGATTGTGTGCCCGGTGAAACCGGGGATGGCGCTTCAAAAGGGGGAGAAGTTCGGAATGATACGCTTTGGGTCGCGGGTGGAATTGTATTTGCCCGTGACGGCGGAGATCAATACGGCATTAAACGATAAAGTCTATGCGGGCACGAGCATACTCGCCCGGTTTATTTAGGAATCCCCATGCCCATGAATCACTTGAAACGGAACAAAAAAATCAAAATCAAACGAAACAGCCGCCGCCGTCCCATCAATGTGCTGGCCAGCTTGATGACCACCATGAGCCTGTGGATGGGGCTTGCCAGCATTTTTGCGAGCATCGGCCAGGAATTCGAGAAGGCGGCTTTGCTGATTCTGCTGGCGATGGTTTTCGACGCCTGCGACGGGACCGTGGCGCGGATGACCAAGAGTGTTTCGGAATTCGGCAAGGAGTTGGACAGCCTGTGCGACCTGGTGTCGTTTGGAGTGGCCCCGGCGGTGCTGGTGTTCATGGCGTATTTGCCGGAATGGGGGCATTTGCCCATCCCGCCGCGGGCGGAATCGCTGATGGGGAAAACCGGTTCGTACATGGCGATCATTTATGTGATTTGCACCGCTTTGCGGCTTGCGCGGTTTAACATCTATCAGGCGGAGCGGCGCGACTCCTTTGTGGGGCTCCCCTCCCCCGCCGCCGGCGGCACGATTGCCACGTTTGTGTTGTTCTTGAGTTATTTCGAACCCCGCCTTGAACGCAACGAACTCGGCCCGCTCGCCTATTACGCCCTCGGCCCCATGGCGGTGATTCTGGCCTTTTTAATGGTGAGCACGGTCAAGTATCCCAAAGACAGCGCCAAGTCGTTCGTTCTTGCGCCGCGGCATGCGTTTATCGTGCTGGGTTTCTGCGCGCTGGCGATTCCGGTGATCCACTATGCGATCACCACGTCGCCGTATATTGTCATGTTCCCCCTGGCCATCGTGTATGTATTGTTCGGGATTGGCGACACGCTCTACACGTATTTCGCGGCGCGTCCGGCGGTAAAATCGCTGCCCGCGCCCGTTCCATCCGCCGTCCATCAGGATTCCGGCCCCCCGGACACCGTGTCCTGAAAGAAATGTGATTTCCGGTAGAGAATCAACGCTTCGCCCAGAAGCACTTTCAGGATGGCGGCAATGGGAACGGCCAAAAGGAGGCCGGTGAAGCCGAGGGTGGTGCTGAAAACCATAATGGCCAAGACGACCCAGACCGGGCTGAGGCCAACCTGGGAACCGACGAGGCGGGGGGTGATTACATAGCCTTCCATGGCTTGGGCGATGAGAAAGGTCATGATCAATCCGAGGATGTGCCCGTCGAACCCGTGTCGAAGAAGCACAAGGAGGGCGGCGGGAATAGCGGTGAGGGCGAGGCCCATATAGGGGATGAAACTGGCGAACCCGCCGAGTAATCCGAGGGGAATGGCGAAGGGGACGCTGGACAGGGCGAAACCGGTCATGTACATGATGCCAAGGCAGGCGCAAACGGAGATTTGGCCGCGCAAGTAGGCGCGGAGTTGGATGTCAATCTGATTCATGATGTCGCTGACGCGGCCCTGGTGTTTACGCGGCAGGAGATCGTGGAGGGCCGCGATGATGCGATCGTAGTCTTTGAGAAGGTACACGGCGACAAAGGCGAAGACGGCAAAGTTTCCGATGAAGAGGATGGCGGCCATAATGCCGTTGCCCAAGGAGGAAAAAATGGCCAAGGCGGATTCGCTGGCCATTTTTCCCGCGCCCGCGATTTCCTGCACATGGGAACGAATGAATTTCCCGGCGTTCTGCTGGATGACTTCGCCGATGCGCTGGGCAAACACCTGGCGGGGATTGAAGTCCTCCGTTCCGGGAGGCGCCCAGCCAAGTTGTTCCACCATTGTCTTCAGCGGCACTTTATTCAAAAAGCGGTCGAATCGCTGGGTGCCGAGATCGTGGGCGGTGGTTTGGATGAGGCTCTGGGCCTCGGAAATAAGGCCCGGGATTAAGACGAGGGGCAGGGTGAGGAAGCCCAGGATAAGAATGACAATGAGCACGATAACGGCGAGCATGCGAGGGACCCGGCGGCGTTCGAGAGCGTCAATGACGGGGTCGAAGATGTAGGCGACGATGAAGGCGAAGAAAAG
>CAYXPO010000468.1:0-4430 GCA_964466925.1 uncultured Nitrospirales bacterium | reverse complement strand
GGCGTCACAAAAAGGGGTGTCAGATTGAACCCTTCCGGGCACTCATGGAAGAATACAACCTGATGATCAAGGAGGATGCCCGATGACCGGCTGCCATACAAATGTGTTCCACGGCAAAAAAGAGGGCGGATATATTGCCGATATTCCCGATATGAGCTGTTGCTCCGCTTTTGACGAAACGCCCGAAGAAGCGTTCGCCGTGCGCGGATCTTGGATTGAAACCGCCGGGGCTTCGGGAAAGCCGCTGCCCAAGCCGCGACATCTTCCCGCATTCCACCGCGGCGCACCCTAAGACAACGGCCCTGGCGTAGTGAGTCATAACTGGCGCTTCGTATGGGCAGGACATGGAGAATCTGAAAATGAGCGAAAAACGGGGACTGACACACACAAGCCCACCCAGGAATCAACTCCATATCCGGCAAGAACTCCGGAAGGAGCGGACAAGACGCATCTGTCTGTCCCCGGCTTTTTACGTTGTTACAAGATGCCATCAACATGAATAGCCATGCTGGCACAGAAAGCCGAGCCATTCACAACAAAGCCAAGTTTGTTTTAAGGCATAGGTGTTTTCTCCTGGCGGCAATGGCATTATGCGGGGGCGTCGTGCTGCTCCTGTACCGGTGCCCGCACGAGCCGGACATTGTTTTGGGGACCCTTCATTTTGATGCCTCCCTGGGCGCCGCGGCGGAACACGCCTGCGGATCGTTTTTAATTGATTGGACACCCGATCAGGGGGGGCGGGTGTTGGTGCGGCATCAGCGCGCCCCGGAAAAGGTGGTTTGGGCGAGCATTCCCGGCAGGAGTTTTGTGTGCGGGGCGGAAGGGCATGAACAGGTGAGCGAAGCGCGAGGGTCCTTTTTCATTCGCAGCCGGATTGACCGGATGTTTGCGGACCAGCGGGTGGAAAAAATTGAGCAGCACGCGGCGGCGGTCGAAATCACCGGTTCACTTTTCCACGGCCCGGAGACCCTGCCCTATACGCTCACATTCACATGCCTGGAGACGAATCAACTGGGGTTTGATCTCCGCATTGCAGCCCCGCAATGCACCCGCGCCTATCTTACCTACGCGTCAGAACCGGAGGAACGCTTTTTCGGGTTTGGCGAACAGTTCTCCCATTTTGATCTAAAAGGGAAACGCCTGCCCATCTTTATCAGCGAACAGGGCATCGGACGGGGAGCACAACCGTTGACCTTCCTGGTGGACCTTGTGGCGCGCTCCGGCGGAAACTGGTCCACGAGTTACGCCTGTGTGCCGCACTACCTCACCAGCCGGATGCGCTCGCTCTTTCTTGAAAACTATGCATACGCGGCCTTCGATCTGCGCCACGCGGACAAGGTCCAGATCGAACTCTTTTCGGAGCACATGAAGGGCCGCATCCTCTATGGGGAATCCCCCGCGGAACTCATCGCTGAATATACCGCATGCACCGGGCGGATGCGCCCGCTGCCGGACTGGATTTTGGACGGCGCGGTGGTGGGGATGCAGGGGGGCACGGACAAGGTGCGGGAAGTGTTGCGGCGGCTTCAGGAAAGAAACACGCCCGTGGCCGCCGTCTGGCTGCAGGACTGGGTGGGACAACGCACCACAAACGTGGGCAAACAACTCTGGTGGAATTGGGAGCTGGACCGCGAACACTATCCCGGCTGGGAGGCGCTGTGCAAGGAATTGACCGCGAAAAACGTCCGGATCATGACGTATGTAAACCCCTTTCTGGCGGACGTCGCACAACATAGGCCATGCATGCGCAATCTGTTTGCGGAAGCGGCGCAAAAAGGCTTCCTGGTCCGCCGCTCTGGCGGCGGCCCCTATCTGATTCAAAACACGGATTTTTCTGCGGGGCTGCTGGACCTCACCCATCCGGACGCGCGGGGCTGGATGAAAACCGTGATCAAGGAACAAGTGATTGGCGCCGGCGTCTCGGGCTGGATGGCCGATTTCGGAGAGGCGCTTCCGTATGACGCGGTGCTGGCCTCGGGGGAACCGCCCCGCACGTTTCACAATCACTATCCGGAAATGTGGGCGCAACTGAACCGGGAAGTCATCGAGGAAACAGGCCATGGCGATGATTTCGTCTTTTTTATGCGATCCGGATTCCGCAACAGCCCGCACTATTCCACCTTGTTCTGGCTCGGCGATCAGATGGTCACCTGGGATGCGCACGATGGGATTAAAACGGCGGTGACGGGATTGTTGAGCAGCGGGATATCGGGGTTCAGTTTTAATCACAGCGATATTGGCGGGTATACCTCGCTCCGGATTCCCCTGCTTTCCCGCACCCGGAGCAAAGAACTCCTGATGCGCTGGATGGAATTGAACGCGTTCACGGCGGTTTACCGGACACACGAAGGGATTGATCCTTCCGCGAATGTCCAGTTCTACAGCGATGCGGAAACGCTGGACCACTTCAGCCGGTTCGCAAAAGTATACCGTGCCTGGGGATTCTACCGGAAACAATTGGTGCACGCGGCCGCCGAAACCGGCTTGCCGGTGGTGCGGCATCCGTTCCTGCACTATCCCGATGACCCCGAGGTGCTGAAACTTTCCTATCAACAGTTCATGGCCGGCGATACCTTCCTGGTGGCCCCGGTGCTGGACCCGGGCAAGGACCGGGTCGTGGTGTATCTGCCACGCGGACGCTGGGTGCACCTATGGAGCGGAAAAACGCTGGGAGAACCCGGACGCGGCGTATGGACGGAAGTGCCTGCGCCCATGGGGCAGCCCGGCGTGTTTTATCCGGAAGATTCCGCGGTGGGCGCGCAGTTTGTGGAGAATCTCCGGCAGGCGGGAATCTTGCCCAAGCCCGAGGCGGTCCGGTAATCCGTAAAGCATTTGCGTCACGGCCGCCTAATATGGGAGCATGGAGGCGTATATGAAATAAAAGGACAGAGCCGGCCATGGCGATGAATGACAGTCAGCAGCGGTTGTTGCGCACGATCCTCACGGGAATTCCGGGCCTCTTGGCGCTGAAAAACAAGCAATTGGCGTATGAAGTGGTGAATCCGGCGTTCTGCCAGTTTCTGGGCCGTGCACCCGAGGCGATTATCGGCAAGAAGGACGGGGACCTGTTTCCGGAGGAGGAGGCGAAGCTGTGCCAGCAGGCGGAGGCCGCGATTTTCAAGACGGGCATGCCCAAGGTGCAGGAACAGCCGCTGACAGGGGTGGAGGGGAGGCGCTGGATTGACATCACGCGGGCACCGGTGTTGGACGAGAATGGAGACCCGGCGGGGATTCTGCTCTTCGCGCGGGATATCACGGAATTCAAGCAGCGGGAGGAGGAGTTAAAGACCGGGCTGGCAAAGCAACAGGCGTTGGAACAGCAGGCCGCGCAGGCCTCGGAACAACTCCAGGCGGCGGTGCAGGCGGCGGAAACGGCCAAAGCGCAGGCGGTGGAACAGGAACAGAAGCTGGCCGCCCTTCAAGGGCAGCTGCAGGAAAATCTGCAGCGGCTGCAGGAACGTGAAGCGGAATTGCTGGCGGTGGCGAAGCAGGCCCAAACGTTACAGGCCCAAATGGCGGAACGGGAACACCAGGCGCAGGCGGACCAGGAGCACTTGGCGCAGGCGCGTCAACAAGCCCAAGCATTGCAGGAGGAGGCCCGGCGGGCGCAGGCGGCGCTGGCGGAGCAGCAGCAGCAGGCGGATCAGATGAAAAAGGAACTATCCGAAGGGCAGCAACGCATACAGCAGGCGCAGGCGGCGCTGGCGCAGGCGGAGGCCCGGCGGAAAGAGGCGGCGGCACTCGCACAACAACTCATGAATACGCTACAATCGTAGCGCTTGTTTTTGGTCAAGAGACCCCTAACCAATAAAGGAAAAAGATATGAAGTCTCTCGTTTCTCTCGCATTGTTGACGGCGGTTTTATGCGTGGTATCGGGCGCGGCGATGGCGCAGGGAGCGCCGAATGCCGAAGCGCTCGGCTGGCGGATCGGTTGTCAGGCCTACACATTCAATCATTTTACTTTTTTTGAAGCGGTGGACAAGGTCGCTTCGCTGGGATTGAAATGGATCGAGGCGTATCCGGGGCAGAAGTTGAGCAAGGAAACCGGAGACGCCGTGTTTGATCACAACATGACGCCGGAACTGCAAAAAGTGGTGAAGGACAAGCTGAAGGCGGCGGGCGTGACGCTGAACGCCTATGGCGTGGTGGATTTGCCGGGCGATGAGGCCGCTTCCCGCAAGATGTTCGATTTCGCGAAGGCGATGGGCATCGAATCCATTACCTCCGAACCGGGGTTCAAGGACCTGGCCATGGTCAGCAAGCTGGCGGATGAATACGGCATCAAGGTGGCCATCCACAATCACCCGAAACCCTCCAAGTACTGGAATGTGGACACGGAACTCGAAAAGCTTCAAGGACTCAGCAAGAATGTCGGCGTGTGCGCGGATACGGGCCACTGGATGCGCTCCGGCCTGGTTTCACTCGATTG
>CAYXPO010000467.1:0-4432 GCA_964466925.1 uncultured Nitrospirales bacterium | reverse complement strand
GAAATTGAAGAATTGGATCACCCGCAGCAACTCGCTCAACGAAATCGTCCAGTTCTTGTTGGTGTCGGCGGTGTGATATCCCGCCAGCGGGCGCTCGTGAACCGTAAGCGTCCCCGCGCCGGATTCCAGGGTGGCGACGCCGTCGGTCACTACGCACGCGTAATTCCCCGCGTCCTCGAAAGAGGCGGATAAAATGGCAAACGAGGCCGCGCTGGGCGCATTGAGGGGCTCTCCGTCTTTTTGCCAGCGGTAACTGGCCGGCGCATAGCCGCCGGACACCGAAATGGTGAACAGGACGGAATTGCCTTCATACACCGATGCGTTTTGCGGATGCACTGAAATGAGCAGTGGATGGTCCACCAAACCATCTCCGTCCGAATCATTGTCAAGAAAATTCGGTATGCCATCCTTGTCCCGGTCGCCGGCGCCTTCAAGCGCATCCAACAGGCCATCGCCGTCCGAGTCCAAATCCAAATAATTCGGAAGGCCGTCGAGATCAGGATCGCCCACACCTTCAATACGGTCCTCGAGGCCATCCCCGTCACTGTCCAAGTCCAGATGGTTGGGAATACTGTCCAGATCGGGATCGCCCGTACCCTCGATGATGTCCGGGATGCCATCCCCGTCATTATCCGGATCAAGGAAATTGGGAATACCGTCGAGATCGGGATCGCTCGTGCCTTCGAGAGCATCCCCGAGGCCGTTTCCGTCACTGTCCGGGTCCAAAAACGCAGGCAGCCCGTCCCCGTCCGGATCGGCTGTGCCTTCGATGCGGTCCTCGAGGCCATCGCCATCGCTGTCCGGGTCCAGGTAGTTGGGAATACTGTCCAGATCGGGATCGTCCGTGCCCTCGATGATGTCCGGGATGCCGTCTCCGTCATTGTCCGGATCGAGAAAGTTGGGGATACCGTCGAGATCAGGATCGCCCGTGCCTTCGAGAGCATCCCCGAGGCCGTTCCCGTCACTGTCCGGGTCCATGAAATTCGGCAGCCCATCCCCGTCGGGATCCTCCGTGCCTTCCACGCGGTCTTCCAATCCATCTCCATCACTATCGGTGTCGAGATAATTGGGTTTCCCGTCCCCGTCCGGATCCTCCGTGCCCTCCACGGCATCCGGCAGCCCGTCGTCATCACTGTCCGGGTCCACGAAATTCGGCAACCCGTCCCCGTCCGGATCGTCCGTGCCCTCCACGGCATCCGGCAACCCATCGCCATCGCTGTCCGTGTCGAGAAAGTTCGGAAATCCGTCGTTGTCCCGGTCTTCGTTCGACCGGTATTCCGTGGCATCCAGAATACCGTCGCCATCCGCATCGGTGTCGCGATAAGCGGGTGTTCCGTCGCCATCCGGGTCTGACAGCCCGTCCCGCTCATCCGGAATGCCGTCGCCGTCCGTGTCCGCGCCGGCGGCCGTCACAAACAACTCGATGTTGTCCAGGAAAAGCTGGTCCGCCGCATCCGCGAAGGAAATGAATCCCAGCCAGCTCAAACGGTCGAAACCGGTGTCATAACAGGACTGATTGGGATAATTGCGCCAGCCGTTGGTGGAGGTCCACAGGCGCAAATCGAATTTGTTGTTCGCCGCATGCCCCAGCGGGCATAGCACCTCCAGCAGAAACCATTCATCGCGCGGGAGGGGTTGCACCAGATTCCCGCTGGAAAAAAGCCCCCATTCGAGAACGGCGAGGCTCGGCCCCCGCAAATATCCCGCGCTCCCGCCGTCCCGGAATTCTATTAAGAATTGGGACGCGGCGCTGACGCGCATCCACAGCCGCAACACCGCCAGCCCGTACCGGAAATCCGGCTCCATGTAGGCCACCGGCATCCAGAATTCGGCCAGGCCGGCCGCATCCACCACGCTCAGGCTTTGGCCGCCCATCGCCTGAACCTCCGACACGAAGAACCCCGTCAACGGATGGGTGCTGTCGGTGAATACGTTCCACCCCGCCGGAAGGCCGTTCAATGCCGCCACTTCAAAATCGTATGGATATTGCACTTCTTCGGGCGCGGGCGGCAGGGGCGTGGCTTCACGCGAAATGCTTTTGGGGCCGTTCACCCACGCCGGGTCTCCATACAATCCCACGGTGCTGAGATCGATAGGCGTGAACCCCAGTTGTGTGATGGCCGGGGAGGAAGGGGGCAGCGTGAAATCATACTGCGCCGGGTTTGTGAAAAGCGGGTCGGCGATGATGCTGTGGAGGTCCTCGCCCGCCGCCCGCCATTGCGCGAACGTGCCCGCCGGGAACATGAAATCGTACCCCGAGATGTCCCAATAACAGTTGTAATCAAAGGCGCACTTGTAGTCGCTCCAAGACCCCGCGAACAAGTGGCTGTTGTTGAACAACAGGATGTTCCGGGTGAAATCGAAGGTGGTATACGCCGCCGTTTCCAACCGCGTGCGGTACGCCTGGGCCTGCACGTTCCACGCGAAAATATTGTTCCGGACCGTGTTCTCCCGCCCGTAATTGATGTGAAATCCGCCGCTGTCCGTGCTGTGCACCACATTGTTTTGAACCGTGATATTCGAGGCCCCCTCGTCCAAATAGATGCCCCAGCCTCCGTACCCCCGCGCGTACATCCGCACATCATGAATCAGATTGTTGTCCACCACGGTGTTGGGCGACGGCCCCACGGCGTAGATCGCCCCCATGTCGCTGAGCACGCCCCGCCCGATGTGATGCACATGGTTGTATTCGATGCGGTTGTCATGCGACGTGCTTTCCTGATACCCCACCAGCCAGCCCGAGGTGATGCCGCAATAACTGAAATCGGAAATCTCGTTGTGCGACAGCGTATTGTAGGACGACATGCCGATGCGCAGGCCCACGGCGGACGGGAAGAGTTTTCCCCCGTCGTGAATCCAGTTGTTGTCCGCCACATTCAGGGTGGTGTTGAGAAAGTCCCGGTTGATCTCAATGCCGCCCGCGCCCAGGTCGTACGCGTGGTTCTGGCGCAGTTCGTTGGATACGCAGGCATTGCGCAGCAGCACCGCATAGCCGCTCAAGTGGGAAAACACGCACTTCTCGATGCGGCTGTAGGCCAAACCGGACGCCTGAACCGCCGCCGGCAACGTATGCATTACGCCGTATTGCGACAGCCCGTACGTGGTGGTGCGCGGCGCATTCGGCGCAAACGTGTAATTGGTGTGGCTGAATTCCAAGCCTTCAAAACGCAGGTATGACACCGCCGTCACTTCGTTCCCGCTGAACTTCACCAAGGTTTCCACCTTCGGCGCGTATATTTCCGTGCCCGCCATGGTTTCCCCGGCGCGCGGCGCGTAATACAGCGTACCGGTGGTCCGGTCCAGCCACCATTCCCCCGGGGCGTCAAGCGCCTCCCATGCATGCCATACGCAATACCGCTGGCCCGCCCCCCACAACTCGAAATCATGATGGTCGGCGGCGGGGGAGCCGGGATCAATGTCCAGGAAGGTGACGAGATGATGGACCGCATCCACGGTGCTCAAACGGTGATAGGACTCGTCCCACGCATGCATCACCATCACCAGCACATCGCCTGGATTCTGATAGGCCGGCTGTACATGGCCCTCGGTATAGTAAAAACTTTCCGGACTCCCCGGCAGGACGCCCGCCGTATTGAAGTACCCGTCCCCGTCGGAATCCCGGGGATCGCCCGCCGGATTCGGATCCCGGGCCGGCGGCAAAAGCTCCCCGTTTACAAACAACGCGCTGAACCACCATGTGCCCGCCTGCACCTCCGGCAACACCAGCGTCCACAACGAACCTTGCTGCTGCCACCCGGTCAGGCGCTGTCCTCCGCTGAAAACGGGGGTTTCCCCCGAATACGCCCGGTAGGTAATGGTCTTCTCCGGGGTGCCGGAGTCCTGCGCCTCAAACACCACGGAATCGCTCAGGACATACAGCCCGCCCCGAATCTCCACCACCACCGGGCCGGGAAGCAGCCCGCCGTTGGCGGTCTTGAGAGCGCGAATGCCGTTTCGCGCCCCTTTTAACGAGGCAAACGGGCCGTCTGTCAACGGAACGTTGGGAGCGGCCAGCAGGCCTGTCCAGGCATCATTCCCGTTCGGCGCCACATAATAGGTGATGGTTTGAGCATGCGCCCATGCCCCTGACAGCAATACGGCCATCAGCACGAACACATCGCGGAACGGCGGATAGTGTACACATCGGGTCACGAACGGAGTGCTGCCTTATTCCAGGTGTTTGCGCTGGTTAAACGCTATCGAACTACATTACTTGTTCTGGTTGGAATTATCGCACATTTTCCGAGATAAGGCCAAAGGAATCTCAACAAGAACAGCCGTCCCGCCCCCCTCAACTGCACGCGCCGGTGAACGTAATCTTTCCCGCCGCCGTTTCCGCATCAAGCTGAGTAATGAATTCCGCGCCCGCGGCAATCTCATTCTTGAGAAACGCCGACAACCACGGCAGCATGAATTCAAGGGTCAGCGCCTT
>CAYXPO010000466.1:0-4445 GCA_964466925.1 uncultured Nitrospirales bacterium | reverse complement strand
TCAGGCGCCGAAGCGCGCATCTGGATTCATGCCGTGGAACGCGTGGGCTTGATAGAAATTAAAGGTCAGGAAGCGATCACCGCGAAACTCATCGCGCCGGCCTTCGGCGGGAAAGAGGCTGGTCCTGCAAAGCCTTCCATCGTGGCGGGCGAACTCACCCAACTCGGCTATCCCCCCTCCGTCCGGACCTCCGGCGAAAACTGGTCCGCCTATGAACAAGAAGGCTGGGGCGGATTCCATTTCGCCGTCTATCTCGCCTGGGAGCAATCACCCGGCCTATGGCGCGCCGCGTGGTCCGTCGTCTCCAGCCTCGAAGACCCCGATCCCTTCCAGGCCGCAAAAAAACATGTCGAAGCCGCCATCAAAGCAAATCCCGATTCCCTTAAGCAATCCCACCAGGACTGGTGGAAGGCCTATTGGCAAAAGTCCTCCATTTCCATCCCCAATTTCACCATCGAGCGTCAATGGTATCTCGACACCTACAAATTCGGCGCGGCCAGCCGCCGGGGTTCGCCCCCCATCACGCTGCAAGGCCCCTGGACCGCCGACGACGGAAAACTGCCCCCCTGGAAGGGCGATTACCACCACGACCTGAACACACAATTGAGTTACTGGCCCTGCTATAGCGGGAACCACCTGGAGGAAGGCCTCAGCTATCTCGATTGGCTCTGGAACACCCGCGACGCCTGTAAGGAATGGACTCAACGCTTCTTCAACATGCCCGGCATGAACGTCCCCATGACCGCCGACCTCAACAACAACCAGATCGGCGGATGGCGGCAATACACCCATTCCTCCACCACCGGCGCTTGGCTCGCCCACCATTTCTACCTCCATTGGAAATTCAGCGCCGACCGCGCCTTCCTCGCCGACCGCGCCTACCCCTATCTCCACGGCTGCGCACTCTTCCTAGAAGCCGTCACCAACGAACGCGGCCCGGACGGCAAGCGCACCCTGCCGCTCAGTTCCTCTCCCGAAATCAACGACAACCGGCCCAACGCCTGGTTCCCCTCCATCACCAACTACGACCTCGCGCTTATCCGGTGGCTCTTCTCCGCCACCGCCGAACTCGCCACCGAATTGGACAAGACCGGCGACGCCCAACATTGGAAAACCGTCTGCGCCGAAATGCCAGACTTCAGCAAAAGCGGCGACGGACGGTTATTGGTGGCCAAAGACTATCCCCTGCCCGAGTCCCACCGCCACTTCTCGCACCTGATGGCCATTCATCCTCTTGGCTTAATTGATGCCTCCCAAGGAAAGGACGCTGAACAAACCGTCCAAGGCGCGCTCGATGAATTGGACCGCCTCGGCTCCAAATACTGGTGCGGCTACAGCTTCGCCTGGCTTGCCAACCTCTCCGCACGCGCCCGCAACGGTGTAAAAGCGGAAAAAGCCCTCGATACCTTTGCCACCGCCTTCGTATTGCGGAACGGATTCCACTGCAACGGCGACCAAACCGGAAAAGGCTACAGTACCTTTTCCTACCGTCCCTTCACCCTCGAAGGCAACTTCGCCGCCGCCGCCGGCCTCCAGGAAATGCTCCTCCAAAGCCACACCGGCATCATTGAGGTGTTCCCCGCCATCCCGGACTCCTGGAAAGACGTTTCCTTCCACACCCTCCGCGCCCAAGGCGCCTTCCTGGTCTCCGCCCAACGCCAAAACGGAAAAACCACCCAGGTGGAGATTGTTTCGGAAAAAGGAGGGCTGTGCAAAATGCGCTCCCCCTTCAGCGGAAAGATTCTAGAACTATCCCTAAAACCCAACGAGATCATCACCCTCCCGCAAGACCCCCAATAATCAAAAGGTTCTTTTAGGAGATATGGAGGACCTTCTCCTTGTTTAAGGACGAAAAGGTCCTCCAGCAAATACTTCTCAAATATACTCGTTCAGAATGTTTTCCAGATATTCCTGCCGCCCGCTTTGGAGCGCCGGTTCGCCGTGTTTCAACGTATGGGCTTCCAATTCGGCAAAACCAACTTTTCCCTGTTCGATGAGCTTGCCGATGCCCTTGTCCCAGCCGCTGTACCGTTTCTGGACGAACTTCTCCAGCTTCTTCTCCTTCAACAGCGCCGCCGCATTCTTCAATCCCCGCGCAAACGCATCCATCGCCCCGATATGCGCGTGGAAAAGATCAATGGCGTCAATGGACTGCCTCCGCACCTTCGCGTCGAAGTTCAACCCGCCCGTGGTGAACCCGCCTGCCTTGAGAATGATGTACATCGCAAGCGTCGTATCATACAAATCCGTGGGAAACTGATCCGTGTCCCAGCCCAGCAACGTATCGCCCCGGTTGGCATCCACCGAACCCAGCAGCCCATTCGCCGCCGCAAACGCCAGTTCATGATGGAACGTATGCCCCGCCAGCGTCGCGTGATTCGCTTCGATATTGAGTTTCAGGTCTTTTTCCAGCCCGTAATGCTGCAAAAAGGCATAACAGCTCGCCGCGTCAAAATCATACTGATGCTTCGTCGGTTCCTTCGGCTTCGGTTCGATATAAAACTGTCCGCCAAACCGGATTTTCTTCTTATAGTCCACCGCCATGTGCAGGAACCGGCCCAAATGGTCCAATTCCCGCCCCATGTCCGTGTTCAATAACGTGTCATACCCCTCGCGCCCGCCCCAAAACACATACCCCGCGCCTCCCAACTCCTTCGTGATCTCCAATCCCTTCTTCACCTTCGCTGCCGCGAACGCAAACACCTCCGGCGAAGGATTTGTGGCCGCGCCCGCCATGAACCGCCGGTTCGAGAACAGATTGCACGTCCCCCACAACAGCCGCACCCCCGTATCCTTCTGAAACTGCTTCGCCTGTTTCACAATCCGGTCCAACCGCCGGTTCGTCTCCGCCAATGTATCCGCCTCCGGCGCGATATCCGTGTCATGAAAACACCAGAAGCCCACATTCAGCTTCGTGAAAAACTCGAACGCCGCCCACAGGGTTTCCTCCGCCGCCGCCATCGGATCACTCGATTCATTGTACCGCCGGATCATTGTGCCCGAGCCAAACATGTCCGCCCCAAGGCCCTTGAACGTATGCCAATAGCACACCGCAAACCGCAAATGCTCCGCCATGCTCTTCCCCAAAATCTTCTCCTTCGGGTTGTAGTGTTTGAACGCCAAGGGGTTATTCGAGGCAGGTCCTTCATACCCGATCGGACCTGAAATCTCCGGAAAATACTCTCGCATGGATCGACTTCCTTTTGTTATACGATTGCACAAAGACAAAAGTCTATCACTCCCCCCCCACCCCAAACAAAAATCAACCACCCCATCCGGCGTCATTTGCTCCACTGCGATGATTCTTGCGTGATCCTTCTTCACCACCGTTATAAATGGCAGTTCCTCTCCATGCAGGCGATTCTTCTCTCCCGCGTACTGTAAGAAGAGCAGGAGAAACACTGCTCTCTATTGGCTTGGACACAGATTGGCAGGGACTTTATTGATGCGTGAATGGCAAAACTGTTGTAAAAGCGTTAACCAGAAAATTGGGGTTAACGGATCGGTTTACCAAATCTTCCATTTTTCGCGGCAGGGCCGCGTGAGCATTTTGGAGGCCTCGGCGTCGCCGCTGATTTGTTCGGCTTTGGGGTCCCACGTGATGGCGCGCCCGGTCCGGGCGACGATATCTATCATGTGGGGGATGGTATCGCAGCGAATCGCCATTTCCACGGGGCAGACGGTTTCTTTCCGGGATTTTACGCAATCAATGAAATTGCGGACGTGCCCCTTGGACTCGTAGACCCGTTCATCGCTCGATTTAAGCTCGATTTTCCATAATTTTTCGTTGCTGGCATGAAAAGTGCCGAACTTGAAGTCGCCAATCCAGCCGTCGGTTCCATGGAAGACCACGCCGTCGCCGTCATTCCATTTTTCCTTGTAGTATTCCTTGACGCGGGGCTTGGCGGTTTCCATGTCCATCATGTGAAGTTTCACGCCGTTTTCGTAATCGCACATAACGTCCCAGCGCTCGAGTGTCCGGAAAATACCTTCTGTGGGGATGCTGCCGGTTCCTTCATAACGCACCGGGCTGGTGTGGTCGGTTTTATTGCCCCATTGCGCAATGCCCAGCGGGTGAATGGCGCAGCCGGCCACGAATCCCAACGAGGTTTCGGGGCAATGATACCCGCCCCAAGGCGTGCACCGGTCCACGGTATAGGGCACCATGGGCGAAGGCCCCTGCCAAAGGTCGAAATCAAGGTCTTCCGGCACGGGAACCTCTTCGGTCGAACCGTACGGCACGACATGATACTGCTTGGTATCGTTTTGCACGTTACGGCACCAGACATCAATCCGTTTCAGTTCCCCGATGTAGCCGTTTCGCACCAGTTCGACCATTTTGGGATACTGGGACTCGGAACGGTACTGGGTTCCGAACTGGAATATCCGCTGGTTGTCGTTGACGGCAGCCCGCAGGAGTTTGGTCTGTTCCAGGTCCAGGCAAA
>CAYXPO010000465.1:0-4450 GCA_964466925.1 uncultured Nitrospirales bacterium | reverse complement strand
TTAAACAGCCTGTTTATGCATTTTCTGGGAACCTATTGCGGAAGATGGGTTAAAGGCGGTAAGGAGGGAATCCAGGGCGCGGTTCATGTCCCCGTCTTCGGCGGCCAGCGTGGCCTCCAGCGACAGCAACCTCAAGGAAGCACGGAGTTGGGCCAGATGGGGCAAAGTAATGCCTGGCCCCTCCGAGAAGTTCAACGGGAAACGGCAGGCGGGGCGTTTGGCCGCTTCATGAATGATCCGGAGCTTCTCCGCGTTGGCGGCCAGATACTCCTCCGCGAGTTTATGCAACGCCTCCGCGAACCGGCCTGTCTTTACGTCTCCCGCTTGTTTTTCAACATCCGTGAGCCGCGGATCATTCGAGGACGCTTTGGCCTCGAACGATTGTTGGTACAACTCCGCGGCATTTTGTTCCGCGGGCGGCGCGGGGTAATACGTGCCCAGTTCCGGGACCGTGGCGGGAAATCCCGCGCGGCGAAGGGCCTGCAATTGCTTCTGGAACTGAACGTCCTGGTATTTGCGTACGGAAATCAGGGCGGCGGGCAGCGCCACGAAAAAAATGACGATAAACAACACCATCTTGCGCTGACGCCGTTGCCAGGGATAACTTCTTCGCTTTTTTCCCATTCCAACGCTCCCGCACGGATTCATTATAAGTAGTATGACCGATTCCGGGCGGGAAGATCATATGAATTGGGAAGTTATTTTTAAGATTCAGGGTGGGTCTCAAGTACATGGAGAAGCCGCGGAACCAAAGAGGCAAGATCCTCTTCGACGGTCCTCCATACAACCTCCAAATCAATCCGATCATAAACATGGAATGGCCTCCGTATATATTTGCTCTTTAAAATCATCAATGACAGATCTACGGAGTACCAAGTCAATACGTTCGGGGAAAAACAGGTCTTCCAAATATTCCTGAAGCCGGTAGAAAGAGAACAATCCCACCGGGCCTGAAAACTCCACCAAAAGATCTATATCATTGGGATTGGAGGTTTCTTCTCTTACGGTTGAACCGAACAACTCCAGTGACGCCACCCCCATCTCACGCAATTCAACCCTGTGTTCGGCGATACGATTTTTGACCTCTGCGGTTGTCACGGATTCCTCCTCTAGTTATCAGTATCATCCGAACAAATCAAGTGATCACTATGGGCCGGACGTGGTCCTCGAAGTGACAAGCCACCGCATCACGAATTTGAGTGTGCAATTCATCCAGGATATCCGCCTCCGTGAAGATGGCTTCTCCCATGGCTCCGGCGGTATATCCGCCTTCCGGCGCTTCTTCAACGAGAAAAATGAGTTCGCGCATGAATAGGTTCCTCGCCCAAATCCTAACGCGAATCACCCCTTAAGGCAAATATACCAAGCAGCGGCATGGGCTGCTGCCGGACGGCGTCAAGCGCTGCTTGCGCGGAGCGGGCGGGGTGGGCTAGACTCCCCTCAGGAAGCGGCCAGGGAAAATAGTAACACATCATGAAACATATCTTGATAACCGGCGCGGCCGGGTTTATTGGTTCACATTTGACCGAGGCGTTGTTGACGCGGGGCGACCGGGTCACGGGCGTGGATGATTTCAACACGTACTATGATCCCCGGATCAAGCGGCGCAATCTCGAAACGGCCTTGAAAAATGACCGGTTCCGGATGCATGAATTGGACATTTGCGATGAGGGGGCGGTCCGGGGCGTCTTTGAGCGGGAACGCCCGGAGGTGGTGGTGCATCTGGCGGCGCGGGCCGGCGTACGGCCCTCGTTGCAAGACCCAAACCTCTATCACCGGGTGAATGTGATCGGTTCGCAGCACATTCTGGACGCCTGCCGCGATTTCAAGCCGTCGCACCTGGTGTTCGCGTCGAGTTCGTCGGTGTACGGCGGCAGCACGGAGGTGCCCTTCAAGGAAAACAACCCCGTGATGCGGCCGATCAGCCCGTATGCGGCCACCAAACGCATGAACGAACTTCAGGCGCATGTGTACAGCCACGTGTACGGCGTGCAGGTGACGATGCTGCGGTTTTTCACGGTGTACGGCCCCAGGCAGCGGCCCGACATGGCGATCCACAAATTCACCAAGGCGATTCTCAACGGCGATCCCCTGCCGATGTTCGGGGACGGCTCGACAAAACGGGATTACACCTATATTGACGACATTATTGACGGGGTGGTGCGTTGCGTGGACCGGCCGTTCCCCTACGAAATCTTCAATCTGGGCGAACACCACACCACCAGCCTGCGGGACCTTATCGAACTCATCGCCAAGCACGCGGGCAAGCCCGCGCGGATCGAGCCCCAACCCAACCAGCCGGGCGACGTCGAGATAACATTCGCGGATATCGGGCACGCGCGCGAACGCCTGGGCTATGCGCCGGTATTCACGATGGATGAAGGCATCCGCCGGTTTGTCGAATGGTACCGGTCTCAACCGGGATAGAAGGGAAGGACGATATGTCAAAGAAAGAAAAGAACCGCCGCGCATTGATAACGGGGATCACCGGCCAGGACGGCTCCTACCTCGCCGAGTTGCTGCTCGAAAAGGGCTACGAGGTCTACGGCGTGGTGCGCCGGTCCAGCACGGAAACCTTCGAGCGCATCGCGCACATAAAGAACCAGATAAAACTCCTTCAGGCGGATTTGACCGACCAAGTGTCCATGATCGAGGCCTTGGGCGACACCAAGCCCGCCGAGGTGTACAACCTGGCCGCGCAGTCGTTCGTGCCCACCTCCTGGAAACAGCCCATTCTCACGGGCGACGTGACCGCGCTCGGCGTCACGCGGATACTGGAAGCCATCCGGGTGCTGGACCACGACATCCGGTTCTATCAGGCGTCCTCGAGCGAGATGTTCGGGCACGTGCAGGAAACGCCGCAGACCGAGCAAACGCCGTTGTACCCCCGCAGCCCCTACGGCGTGGCGAAATGCTACGGCCACTGGATCACCGTCAATTACCGCGAAAGCTACAACCTGTTCGCCTGCTGCGGGATTCTCTTCAATCACGAATCGCCCCGGCGCGGCCTCGAATTCGTCACCCGGAAGGTGACCGATGGCGTGGCCCGCATAAAACTGGGCCTCATGGACACGATTTACCTGGGCAATCTGGAGGCCAAGCGCGACTGGGGGTTCGCGGGCGATTATGTCCGGGCCATGTGGATGATGCTTCAACAAGACGACCCGGACGATTATGTGATCTGCAGCGGCTCCACGCACACGGTCCGCGACATGTGCGAGGTGGCGTTTTCCCACGTGGGGCTCGACTACCGGGACCACGTCAAGGTGAATCCCGATTTCTACCGCCCCGCGGAAGTCCATCTCCTGCTGGGCGATTGCGCCAAGGCGAAGAAGAACCTCGGCTGGAAACCGGAATACTCCTTCGAGGATTTGATCCACATGATGGTGGATGCCGACCTCGCGCGCGTTAAAAATGAAATCCTGAACAAAGTCGCCGAACCGGCGCACACCAAAAGCAAAAAGGCATGACCGGCCGCGCCCTCATCACGGGCGGGGCCGGTTTTGTGGGCTGCGTCCTTCACGACTACCTCGCCCGGCAGGGCTGGGAAACGGTGCGCTGCGATTGCCGCGAAGCGCCGGGCGTGCTTGCCTGCGATATTACCGACGCGGCGCGGGTGGAGGAGGTCTTTCAGCAGGCCGGCGAAATCACTCATGTGTTTCATCTGGCGGCCATCGCATTCGTGCCCATGGCCAACCAAGACCCCGCCGCCGCCATGAACGTGAATCTGATCGGGACCATTCATGTGGCGGACGCCCTGCAAAAACACGCCCCCAACGCCCGCCTGATCTATACCGCAAGTTCGGAAGTATACGGCCCGCCGCTCTCCCTGCCCATCACGGAGGCGCATCCCTTGAATCCGGTGAATCCCTACGCGATATCGAAGGCGGCCGCGGATTTGTATTGCGCCTATCTCCATAAAGCCCAAAAAGCGGAGGTTTTGCGGGTGCGTCCGTTTAATCATGCCGGCGCCGGGCAGTCCGAACCCTTTGTATTATCCAGCTTCGCCAAGCAGATCGCGGCCATCGAGGCGGGACTGACCGCGCCCATCGTGAAGGTGGGCAACCTGCGCGCCGCCCGCGACTTCCTGCACGTGAAGGACGTGGTCCGCGCGTACGAATTGATCGCCCTGCGCGGGCGCGCCGGCGAAGCCTACAATGTCTGTTCCGGCACCGCCCACGGCATCCAGGAAGCCTTGAGCGTGCTCATCAAAATGAGTCCGCGCTCCATCGTGGTGGATGAAGACCCCCAACGGTTCCGCCCCGTGGACGTCCCTGAAATCACCGGCGCCCACACCAAACTCACCGCCGACACCGGCTGGACCCCGTCCATCCCCTTCAACGACATCCTTTCCGATGTATTGAACGGCTGGCGGGAGCATTTCATGGGGCAAACTACTTCATAAGGCGGCATAGCCGCAACCACATTTTTTTGTTGAGAAAGGCGTTTC
>CAYXPO010000464.1:3466-4451 GCA_964466925.1 uncultured Nitrospirales bacterium | reverse complement strand
CTACGGGTGGAGGTGCCTGGGTGGAATCCCCTAGGGCCTCGAGCCGCGTGGGACGGGGCGGCTGCTGGTATGACTACGGCAACGGCGGCCGGTCGGCGGCCCGCGGCTACGACAGCCCGTCGAGCACGAGCAACTTTCTCGGCTTCCGCCTCTCCAGGTAATTATTGCTTGATTGTCTTACCGCTTGAAGAAAATCTTTAAGTTGGAGACCGGAGGGAAAGGTCGCAGTGAAGCGCAGGGCCATACAAGCGAA
Source organism: uncultured Nitrospirales bacterium (assembly GCA_964466925.1). Taxonomy (GTDB): domain Bacteria; phylum Hydrogenedentota; class Hydrogenedentia; order Hydrogenedentales; family CAILVY01; genus CAILVY01. Next base: position 4,198 of record CAYXPO010000464.1, on the reverse strand, counting down.
GCGCGTGGCCCTGAGCGAAATGGAGACTGTTTGTATGGAGTGGCATCGTGAGTGTATTATCAAGAAAAAGGAGTAAAATGCTGTGTATTGCGCGATCAAGGTTGTGGGGGAACATCATGCGGATGGCTATATCGCCTATCCTATTGGGTTGAAAGGCCTGGTCGTTGGCCAGGGCGACACCTGCGCGGAAGTCCTTCATGACATTGAATCGGCTATCCGATTCCATATAGAAAGTTTTGGTGAGGATGTTTTTGATCCAGATCCCGAAAGCCCTGTGCTTGAGGCCTTGGTGGCAGAGGCCGGAATTCAGGTGCAATGACTGTACAGGTTAAAGACATTTGTGAAGCCATCGAGTCGTGGGCGCCGCGCGGGCTGGCCTATGAGTGGGACAAGCCGGGGCTCAGCATCGGGCATCCCTCGGCTCAGGTGAGAAAGGTGCTGGTGTGTCTTACGGTGACGCGGGAGGTGTATCAGACCGCGAAAAAGGCTCAGGCGAATTTGGTGGTGTCGCACCACCCGTTCATTTTCGACCCCCTGAAGCATCTGCGGAGCGATGATCCCCATACCCGGCTTTGCCTTGATTTCGCTAATTCAGGCATTGCGTGTTATGCCGCGCATACCAATCTTGATGTCATCCCAAACGGCGTCAGCGGCGCATTGGCGAATGCGCTCGGACTGCTGAATCCAACGCCTCTGTTCTCGGTAAGTCATGCCTCCTTGATCAAACTGGTC
>CAYXPO010000464.1:0-3456 GCA_964466925.1 uncultured Nitrospirales bacterium | reverse complement strand
GTTCCTGAGAGCCATCTCGAACGGGTGCGCGATGCGGTGTCGGAGGCGGGCGCGGGAACCATCGGCGAATACACCCATTGTTCGTTCAGCGTGCCGGGCACAGGAACCTTCAAACCGTGTTCGCAAGCCAATCCCTTTTCCGGCGAAAAAGGAAAGGTAAACGAAGAACCCGAACGGCGTTTCGAGACTCTTGTGCCGAAGGTGCGTTTGACGCAAGTGCTGCACGCCCTGTTGGCGGCCCATCCGTATGAGGAAGTGGCGTATGACCTTGTGCCGCTGGAGAACCGCGATTCCACGATCAGCCTGGGCATTAAAGGAACATTGAAAGAGCCGGTGCGGCTGGCGTCCTTTGCGCGCAGTGTGAAATCCGCCCTCCGTTTGAATCATGTGCGGATGGTGGGGCCGCTGAAAAAAATGGTGCGCACGGTGGCCGTCCTTGGCGGCGCGGGCGGTGCCGAGGTCCACCGGATTCCCAATGATGTGGATGTGTATGTCACGGGCGATGTGAAATATCACGAAGCCCAGGCGGCCTTGTTGCGGGATCTTGCGGTCATTGACGCGGGGCATGCCGGCACGGAAAAGGGCATTGTGCCCGTGATGGCCGCGTTTTTGCGCAGCCGGTTCCGGGGATTGCCCGTGGCTTCGTACAATGAAGCGGAATGCTTTACGGTGATCGCCTAAATGGACACATTAACCCTGGAAACGCATTCGCCGGAGGAAACCGAACGTCTGGGGCAGGCCCTGATGCAACTGCTTCCGCCGGGGAGCGTGGTTGCCCTGTTCGGCGATCTTGCGACGGGCAAGACCTGTTTTGTGCGGGGCATGGCCGCATCGCTGGCCGAAGGACACCCCGTGCACAGCCCTACCTTCACCCTGGTCAATGAATATGGACACTCTCATAAGTTGTATCATCTTGACCTCTACCGCTTGTCGGGGCCGGCAGAAATGCTCGATTTGGATTACGAAGATTTCTTCGATTCGGACGGTCTTTGTGTTGTTGAATGGGCCGAACGCGCCGGGGCGTTATTGCCGAAACAGAGCCTCCATATTGAATTCCAGCATGGGGGAGGGGATACCCGCCGCATCTCTATCCAGGATAATGGCGTGTTGCCGGAGAATTGGGCGGAGCGGCTTATTGCTTGCCAATTTGCCGCAGTGCCTTGATGAGTTCGCCCACCGTTTGATACCGCCGCTGTGGGTCTTTGTCAATGCACTTCATCACAATTGCGTCCAATTGCGGAGGAATGCCGGGTTTCACCTCACCCGGCGGGGGAGGGGTTTCCGACAGTTGGCGCTGCAATACATTATCCCCGGTAAACACCACCCGGCCGGTCAGCAGTTCATACATGACCAATCCCAGGGAATAAATATCCGAGCGGGGATCCGCTTCTTTCCCATTGATTTGTTCCGGGGACATGTAACTGGGGGTGCCCATCACCACATTGGTGGCGGTGAGGCGCATGCCTTTCACTTTGGCCAGCCCGAAATCCATCAGCTTCACCAGCCCGCCCCGCGCGATAATGATATTGTCCGGCTTGATGTCGCGGTGGATGATGCCGGCCTGATGCACCACCTCGAGCGCCGCACAGGTTTGCGCCATGAAGTTCACCGTTTCCCGCGGGTCCAGGGCCCCTTTGCTCATCCGGTAGGCATGCAGGTTTTGCCCCTCGACATATTCCATGGCGATGTACGCGGCCCCTTCCTGCGTTCCTATATCGTATATGCTGACGATATTCGGATGGGACACGCGGGCCGCGGCTTTCGCCTCGCGCACAAACCGCTGGCGGAACTCTTCGGAATCGTCAATGATCGCGCCCAGGAATTTCAGCGCCACGGGCCGGTCCAGTTGCGTATCCCGCGCGAGATACACCGTCCCCATGCCGCCCCGGCCCAGTTCCCGTTCCAGCCGGTACCGTTTCCCCAGGGTATTGGACACCATGTCCATCACCGCGGTCGGTTGCGCCGGGCTGGAACTGGCTCCTGACGGGGCCGGCCCCATCTGGACCCCCATGGAAATCCGCGATTCGATCAGTGACAACCGTTGCGAAACGTCCCGGAATTGCATGTCCACCGTGCGGATTTTCTGGAGCAGCCCCTTCGATTTCTCCAGTTCGCCCAGTTGCTCATACGCCAGTGCGAGCATCCAGAAGTATTCCAGGTTGGCGTTCGTGATGCGTGCGCCGGTAAGGTGGTTTTCGAGGGCGGCGGCGCAATGCGCGTAATCGCGGAGTTCATAGAAACAACGCCCCAGAAAGCCGCGCGATTCGTTGAACCGGGGGTGATTTTCTTTCACCTTTTGGAATAACGGGATTGCTTTGTCCCATTTTCCCGCATGCACCAGGGCATACCCCGCGCCAAAGAATTCGCCTCCTTTCTCATAGTATTGCGCGGCCAGCACCGATTCCTTCAGTTTGGCATAGCAGTCACCCGTCTTCAGATAATCCCCCGCCCCTTCATACGCCAGCGCCGCTTCTTTCCACAGTCCCCGCGATTCATAACACCGCGCACCGATTTCGGAAGCTTCTTTCGAGCGGCCCGCTTCTTTCATACACCGCGCGGCTTCCTCCAAACGGCCCAAACGCACGTAAATTTCACCCGCCTTGCCGGGATGGCCGCCCTCACGGTAGAGCTTGGCGGCCAGATCACTGCGCTGCGCCGCATCAAAGCGCTTTGCCACTTCGGACAATAATGCGTTCAGGCTTTCTTTTGGAATCGCGGCCCGGACTTTGTCCTCTTGCAGAGAGGCATAACATAGGTCCGCCGCCTTGATTTGCTGTTCCGCGCTGTCATTGGTGCCGGAAAAATAATGGAGAAAGGCCTCGGCGGCCTCGGCCCATTTTCCCGCCTGCCGGTAGGCGTCGGCCATATTGGGGATGTCATTGGCCTTTGCGTAGGCCTTGGCCGCCCGTATAAACTTTCGTCTTTCCGCGTAAAAACGGCCCGCCGTCGCAAAATCCCCCGTTTTTTCCAGCCATTGCGCCGCCTTGAGAGTCTTTCCCGCGCGCGCAAGCTCAATGGCGCCCCGTTTCATGTCCCCCGCCTTGCGCCACGCATAAGCCGACTCCTTATGCCGGTTCAAGGAGGAAAACACTTCCGCCAAATGGTCCCATTTTTTCTTTTTTTTCAGTTCCCGGATGGTGATCTCCGGGTGCTGGGCGGCTTCCAATTTTTCGGTGAACCGGGTGTCTTTGGCGGCATAGGCCTCTTCCTTGTCAATGACCGGCTCCGCCTTCTCCCGGAATCTCCGGCTGCGGTATACGGCTCGAATCCGCAAGTAAACTTCGTAAAAAATCAGGAGCAGCACCAGGGTAAAGCCAATTTTCCAGGCCGTCTCCTTCCACCCGGTTTGCTCTTCCAGATTGAACGCCCGTTCCACCCATAGCAAAATCCGCCCCAGGATGCCGTTCCAATACACGCCTCCGAGTATTTTGAAAACACCCATGATAAACCTCCTTC
>CAYXPO010000463.1:0-4452 GCA_964466925.1 uncultured Nitrospirales bacterium | reverse complement strand
GCCGCCGCCACACTAAATGCCCTTACGCAGACCCTCCCCAACACCCCCATGATCCCCTATGCGCGTTACCAACTGGCATGTGTACTGCTGGCGAAACAGGACTTTGAAAAGGCCGCCCTGGAATTCTCCGCCATCGCAAACAGCAACACCGACCCCGCCTTGCGCATGGAATCCCGCTACCGTGCCGCCGAAGCCTACGACAAACTGGGATGGTCCAGTGCCGCCCTGGGGGCCTATGAACAATTGCGCAAGGATTTTCCGGATTCGGAGTATGCGCGGCGCGCGGAATATGGCTATGCATGGGCCTTGTATCATGAAGGGAAGTACCCGGACGCGGCGGCGGCGGCCCAAGCCTTCCTCGAGAAGAATCCCGAGTCCCCCTACCGTGTCGGCATGAACTACCTCCGGGCCAATTGCGTGCAACAACAAAAACAATACGACGAAGCCCTGGCCCTCTATCAGGCGATTCGCAAAGATCACCCGGAAAGCGAATTTGCCTGGCGGTCCCAGTACAAAATGGCCTGGGCGTTGTTTATGAAAAACGATGTTCCCGCCGCCAAGCGTGAAATTACGGCCTTTCTCCGGGAACACAAAGAGAGCGATTTGAAAGGGGATGCCGGATTCCTTTTGGGCACCATCCTCATGACCGAAGGGAATTACGAAGACGCCCACCAGGAATTCCGTCTGGTGGCGGAAAAATACGCCTCGAGCGAGTTTGGCGTTGAAGCGCTGTACCGTTCCGCCGAATGCCTGGCCCAACTGGGCCTTACGGACCAGGCGGCGGCGGCCTTTGAAGACTTTGTCAAACGTTATCCCGACAACCCCATGACCGAACAGGCGATCCTCCGGGCCGGAGACGCGCAATTCAACGCATCCGCTTTTGAGCAGGCCGTGGCGAAATACAAGGCCATTCTGGAAAAGCCCGCGGATCCCTCGATGGAGCAAGACGCGTTGTACCGGCTCGCCATCACGTATCACAACATGAAAAACTATGCGGAGAGCGTGAAAACCCTGAAAAAACTGCTGGAGAAATTTCCCGAAGGCCCGCACAAGGCCGAATGCCATTTCCGCATAGCCGAACATCTGCTGCGGGACACGAACGATGCCATCAACGCCTTGCCGGAATATCAGGCGGCGTTTGACGCGGATCCCAAGGGGGAATTCGCGGGGCTTTCCCTGCGCGGCGTGGCTTTGGCACGGTATGAACGCAAAGACTTTGAACCGGCCGCGGAACTGTTCCTCCGCGTCATCAATGAATTTCCCGCCGTTCCGCTCAATGAACAAACCTATGCATGGCTGGGCCAGTATCTTTTTGACGCTCAAAAATGGGACTTGGCCGCGCCCGTGTTTCAGGCCATGTACAAAGCCCTTCCGGAGTACCCCAATCCGGAACGCATCCTGTTTCTGATTGCCGAGTGCAGCGACAAGGCGGGCCATTTGGAGGAAGCCCTGACCCGCTATCAGGCGGTGGTGGACGCGGTTCCCGCCAGCGGCAAAGCCGCCGAGGCCAAGTTCCGCATGGCGCAGATTCTTGAGTCGAAACAGCAAAACGACCAGGCCGCCGCCCTCTACGAAGCCGCCGCGAACGCCAACAACAGCGAGGTGGCGGCCCGCGCACAATTCCGGCTGGCGGAAATTTTGGAGGCGGCGGGCGATTCCGGAAAAGCAGCCCGCAGTTACATGCGCGTGGCCATTCTGTTTTTGGACCCCGAACTCTCCCCGGAGTCCCTGTGGCGCGCCGGGCAATGCTATGAGAAGGCAAAGGCCCCGGATCAGGCGCGCAAAGCCTATGAAGAACTGGCTTCGGACTATCCCGATCATCCCAACACGGCAAAGGCCAAAGAAGCCCTGGCGCGGATGGGCCCGAAATGATCCTGAGCCGCCATACGGTCTTTGCCTTGAGCGTCCTGCTCTCCTTGGCGCTCCATGGACTGTTTTTGGCCATTGCCCCCCGCATTGATGTGTTTCAACGCAACATTGACCAGACCATCCTCCAATACTATAATGTCCGGTTGATGGAAGAGGGCGCCATCACGGCCTACGCGGAAAAAAGTCTTCAGGGAGAACTGGGAAAAGGAGCGCCCCAGGGCTTGGTGTCCCGCCCCGGAAAAGTGCAAGACCTTATCGCGCGCGAGAATGAGGTGGCGAAAACGTCCGGCGCCTCGCCAACCGCTCCCCTCGAGGTTGCGCAATTGCCGGAGCGGGTGGCTTCCGACCATGTGGAACGCGAACATGACCTTCAGGTGGATGAACTGGCCCTGAAGAACCTGGACGCCAAAATACTGGAAATCAGCCAGGACGCCGCGCGTAAAGAGGTGCAAGTGGCGCGGCGTCTCGTGCGGCCCAGCCCGGCGCGCGTCCTCGAAGAAGGGGAGTACCCCGCCTTGCGTATTCCCCGGGCGGATGAAGAGGAAACGCCCCTGCGTTTGGCAATCCGGCCGAGTCCATTCACCGCGGAGGACCAGATTGTCAGAAGCACCGAGCAGGCGCCCGGTCCGGAAGCGCTGGCGCCGCCTCCGCCGGCCCCGGACGCGGTGATGCCCCGTAGTGCATTGTCGCAGGAGACAGCGCGGGTGCGCACGGAGAACACAAATGCGATCCTGGATGATCTGATGGATATCAAGCTCACCGCTTATATCCCCAAAGAAAACTCTCACGGCTACTTTCAATTGACGATAGTCCCCAAGGAGAATGAATCCATCGGCATTTTGCCCAAAGAGGTAACCTTCATCATTGACGCCTCCGGCAGCATTACCCAGAGCAAATTGAATGTGACCCGGCGGGGCGTGCAGGCGGCGGTTAAGATGCTCCACCCGGAGGACCGGTTTAACATCATTGTGTTTCGCGAAACCGGAACACCCTTCAAACCCGAATTGACGCCCGCCACCGAGGAAGCCAAGACCGAAGCCGCCGCCTTTCTCGAAACCTTGAAGGCAAAGGGTGAAACCGATGTCTACAGCGCGATTAAGCCCCTGCTTTCCTCCACCCCGCCTCCGGGCATCCCCAGTGTCATGCTGGTCATCAGCGATGGCCGCGCCACGGTCGGGGTGCGCGATGCGCGCGCCATCATCAATGGCATCACGGCGGAAAACAACTTAAGGAACAGCATTTTTGCCTTTGGCGGCGGTGAAACCGTCCACCGCTATCTGATGGACCTGCTTGCCTACCGCAATAAGGGCGAATCCCAAGTGTCCGCGAAAATGGAGGATATCGAAAAGGATTTGCCTGCCTTTTTCGCGAAAATTTCCGACCCGCTCCTGGTGGACCTGAAAACAGATTATGCCAACATAGAAGAAAACAGCGTGTTCCCTGAAGTGGTTCCCGATTTCTACAAGGGACGCGCCGTGACCGTCTATGGCCGGTTTGATCCCGCGAAAGACACCGAATTTGTCATGCGCCTCGCCGGAACGGCGCAGGATCAACACAAGGAAATCATTTTCCGCGCCGATCTCCGCAAGGCGGCCACCGGCAAGCAAACCATTCTCAAACAATGGGCATTCCAGAAAGCCTATGCCATCATCGGCCAAATCTCGCGCGACGGGGAGCGCCCCGAATTGTTGAATCAACTCAGGGAATTGAAGCAAAAGTATGGCGTCGGCACCAGCTACGACCAATAACACCGGCCCTGCGCATTCCGTCCAAGCCTGGATGAAGGTGCTGGATGCGCCTGTGTCGTCCTTGACCGCCGCCTTTGCTCCCATCTACGGCCCTTCACGCGACATCATCGCACGCCGCGCGGCCCTGCTGCGTCCGATCCTCGAATCCTTTTTGCAACAGTTTGGCGACCGGCCGGTGCGCATATTTCGTTCTCCCGGCCGGATCAATGTGCGCGGCATGCATGTTGACACCCATGGCGGCTACCTGAACCTGATGACCCACCAACGGGAAATCATGGTGGTGACCGCCCGGACGGACGGCGACGCTTTTGTTTTCGCGAACACGGACCCCAGTTTTGGGGAAACGGACTTCAGGTTGGAAGACCTCGATTTTTCCCGGCCGTGGATGGAATTCATTGCGCGCGATGCCGCCGCGCACGCAGGAATAAAAGGGGAGTGGGCCAGCTATGTGCGGGGGGCGATAACCCGCGCATGCCGCGCGGCAGGGCGGAAAATCCCCGGCCTGGCGGGCGTGATTGGGAGTGATCTCCCGCAGGGCGCGGCGCTCAGTTCCTCTCATGCGCTCTGCGCGGCCACCCTGCATGCCGCTCTGTCCTGGAACGGGCTTTCGCTTACGCCGGAGGAACTCATTCTCGCCATACGCGACGCGGAATGGTATACCGGCGCGCGCACCGGCACCAGCGATCAGGCCGCCATGGTGCTGGGCAAACAGAACACCCTGGTCAATGTGGCCCTGCTTGCGGAGGACCTGGATTGTTCCGGTGCGCGGTATTTCACCTTCCCCGGCGAACTTGCCATCCTGGTGATCAATTCCTTCACGAAACGCAGCCTGAGC
>CAYXPO010000462.1:2957-4461 GCA_964466925.1 uncultured Nitrospirales bacterium | reverse complement strand
AGATTCATGCCTTGGTGGATAGTGGGCCTAGTGATTGGGCTTGGGGTCGTTACGCCCCTATGCCATTATTGGGTTTCGCATTACCTCCCGGCCACGGAGGCATTCACCGGCTTGCGGACGGTTGATGACGCACAATTCCGGCATTCCATGCGATTTTTCCTTCCCGGATCCCAGTCCCCCTATGCGCTCTGTATTTCTCCCCGATCCCATGAATATATTCCCCACTCCAGTTTGGCCTGGATATTGGGCGTTTGGGGATATCTGGGCCATTGGCTGGGCGTGGACGAATTCTTTTTTCTTGGCCTCGGTAATGGAATCGCCGGCGGTCTCTATCTGCTGGCCGTGTATTTTTTATTGCGGGAGGTGGCGCCGCGTCAGGCGAACCTGGCGTTTTGCCTGCATGCACTGGGCGGCGGGCTGGCGGGCATCGCCTTTATGGGATGTTCCCTGGCGGGGTGGCGGGAATCGCCCGGATTCTATGAATGGTTCTACCGTTTCGCACAGCTTGAGTTATACGAAGGCGTCTCCCTCAATCCCCTCACCCTGTTTCCGAGAATATATTACACACTGTCGTTGGCCGCCCTTTTCACCTCGATGGTCCTATTCCACCGCTACCTCCACGTTGGTTCCTTGAAACGCCTTATTGGTGCGGGCGCCTTGGCATTCGCGGGCACCATTATCAATGCTCGATATGGACTCCCGCTCTGGACATTGTCTTTACTCTGGCTGCTGTGCGCTCCGGAACAACCCCTCCTCCGCCGTATTGCGGCGGGTTCCGTCATGGGGGCCGGCGCAATACTTGGCTCACTGGCGGTGGTATTCATCATCAAATACAATGCCATAGTATTTGAAAATCAATGGGCGATTCGTTCCTCTATTTGGGTCTCTTCGCTGGTAATCGCCGGACTGTGGCATCTATTGCTGGCGCCCATTCCCTGTATGTCCGGCCTCCGGCGTCTTCCACGTATTCCGCGTGTGATGGGATATGCCTTGGCGGGCTGGATCGCGGCGTTTGTTTTTCTCTATCTCCTTAACAATCTCTATTACGGGAGTTTTCCCCCGGCCGATTTCACCCCGGCGCTTTGGGCCTCGGACAAGGCCTTTGCCGGGGCGTTTCTGGGCGCGTTGCTGGCCCTTCTGCCCCGAAACCGGCATGTTGCAAGACCCATGGAACAAACGGACTGGCTTTCGTTGTGGCTGTTGCTCTTTCTGGCGGCCTCCATAGGATTGTTCTTTGGCGGATGGTATTTGCGCTTTACGCCCGAAAGGCTGCTGATCCTTGCCAGTGTTCCCCTGTGTGTCATGTCCGCGAAGGGAATTCAAGGAATAAAAAGCGCCATGCCGCGAACCGCGCATGCATTAACCGCGGCCGTCATTTTCTGCGGAACCTGCTCGCAGTCGGTCAGCCTTCTATATTATCTCGGCCCATGGGGCCCGTCTTTTACGCATATGTCAAGTGTGGATGACGCATGCATGGCGTATCATGGTGTAGGAAAGGTGTTGA
>CAYXPO010000462.1:1685-2947 GCA_964466925.1 uncultured Nitrospirales bacterium | reverse complement strand
AATAGAAATACGAAAGTCTTTGGAACAAACAGCAATGCGTTGTCGGGGCTGCAGTGGCCGCCTATTCATGAGGATTTTGGCCGTTTCTTATCTGTGGATGCTTCGGAGTCCTTTCGCCGGGAGATAGTAAAAAAATACTGCATAAACTACATTTACTGCCCGGACACTTCACCCGTGCCGCCGCCGGTCCTTTCAGATTTGCGGCGGCTGCCGTGGCTCGAAACCATACAACAAATGGGGCATGCATGCGTTTTGCATGTTGTGGGTGATCCTGACGCCTATTAGTGGAATCTGAACGTGTTCGTGAAATCCAAACAGGCATAATAGCCTCATATCCACTTCAACACACCCGCAAAGAGGACAAGGGTGAACAGAGGGATGACACTGAAACTGGCTGCCGTCGCACAATATCGGCTGAGTTTCCAACACGGATGCGATCATAGTGAAACTCATGGTTAAAGTGAAGGAGACTTCGTCAATGCCAGACGTGTTCCGCGGCGGTAGCTTAAAACGGCAATACCCGTTACGCCACCCCTTCCCGCAGTTTCCAGGGCGCGCGCATTGGACGGGTCATCCGGGCAAGGGCATCCGGGGCATCGGGGAATGTTTCCTTGGCCGGATCCCACCGCACACGCTGTTTCAGGCGGATGGCGATATCGCAGGCATGGCAGAACAGGTTGCCTTTGAGCGCTTCATCAATATCCGAAACCGGCGGCCTCTTTTCCCGGACACATTCGATGAAGTTCTGTACGTGATGTTTACTCTCATAGAGATGCACCCCGTCTTTGTCTATCGTTTCTTTCTCCCACTTCTTCTCCGAAGCCGTCATGCCGCCGCGGCACACCTGCACCCATCCCTTGTCCCCAATAAACGCGGTACCATGGCCTTTGTCCCCTTGAAACCGCTGCAGCCAATCCACGGGCGCGGGCTCCGCCCGGAATTCCACCACGACCCCGCTGTCGTACGTCACGGTGATCTTCCAATCCGTGGCAGTATTGCAAAAACCTTCCGCGGGGAACTGGCCCGTGCCCTCGATCCAGCACGGCGTCATCAGGGCCTCCCCCGCGCCCCAAAATGCGATATCCACGGGATGAATCCCCCACCCGGCAATGAAACCCAGCGCGTAATCCGAGTTGAACCACCACCACTTGTTGCTGTCACGTTCTTTCGTATACGGCACAAACGGCGCCGGGCCGAGCCACCGGTCATAGTCCAAGGTTTCCGGCACATCGGCGGGTTCCAGCGAGCCGCCCGAACTGCTT
>CAYXPO010000462.1:581-1675 GCA_964466925.1 uncultured Nitrospirales bacterium | reverse complement strand
ATATAGCCGTTGCGCACCAGTTCGCACGCATGCCGGAATTTTCGGTCCGAACGCTGTTGCGTGCCAAACTGAAAAACAGCATTCCGCTGCTTCACTTCATCGCGAAGTACTTGGTCCTGTTCCATGGTGAGCCCCAGCGGCTTCTCCACATACACCCCTTTGCCCGTCCGCACCGCCGCCAGTGCATGCAGCACATGCCAATGGTCACAGGAGGCAATATTTACCGCGTCAATGTCCGTGCGCGCCACCAATTCCTCGTGATTGTTGTACACCGCACAATCCTTGTTCCCGTAGAAATCATTGATGGTGGCCGCGGTCTTTTCCCGCCAGTCCCGTTTCACATCACACACCGCCACCACCTGCGCCTGCTTGCATTGCAGCGTCTCACCCAACACGGCATTGCCCCGGTTGCCCACCCCGATACATCCCACCACCACCCGCTCACTGGGCGCCACATGGCCATCCTTGCCCAATGCGGACGCCGGAACAATATAAGGAAATGCCGCCGCGGCCGTGCCCGCCGCCACGCTTCGCCGCAAGAATCCACGCCGTGTCATACCGCTCTTCTTCGCCATGGTGTTCACCTCATTCAAGTTCGCGAGTCCAAGGTTTCTTTCGGGAACGAAAAACAACTTCATCAGAGTATATCAGGCTACCGCATCAGTTGGAATATGCGCCAGGGTGCCCCGAAATACTCCGGCGTCACCGCCCACTCGCCCCAGGTTGCCGTGAACGGATAAGCCGTATCCGGACCTTCCGCACAGACCACCAGCCGGGTGACGGGCGAATTCGTCGTGTAAAACTCGCCAAAGAACGCACCGGGCTGGCCTTTGGGAGTGCTTTTGAATTGCACCACGCCCGCCTTGATTCTACGCAACGGTTTGCCCGGGGTCACCGCCCACGCCGCAATACGAAGAGCCCCGTTGACCGGAATGGTGGCCCGGCAGAAAAAGCGGTACCGGTGGTAAGGACGCAATCCCTTCAGGGAAACACCCAATTGCGTATCAATGGAGTCCCCCGCATTCGGGCGGAGGCACGTCTGCGTAAGCAAAATATGGCCGGGAGCGGCGGAATCCTGAACCCGTTCCACGGTC
>CAYXPO010000462.1:0-571 GCA_964466925.1 uncultured Nitrospirales bacterium | reverse complement strand
TCCACGCGCCATCGGAGTCCTTGGGCTCGGGTTCCCATCCCTCCGGCAGGGACCGCCCTTCCGGCCACTCCTCGAAGGTTCCATTCGGAACCAAGTTTTTTTGGGGCACGTAGAAGGAGAGAAACAGCACGACTACCGCAACACTAAGGGCAAAGGGCGAAAACACGGCCACGCCATGGCCCAAAAGACGCCGCCGAGGCTTCACGGGCCTTTTCCCATTCGACAGGGCAAGGAACAGCAGCGGCATGACGGGAATCACCATCCGTCCCCAGACGGTATTGATGACGGGGGCGCCCACCGGATTGTAGTGCAGGTAGACCATGGTAAAGACAACTGCAATTCCGGCCATGCCCACAACAAGCAATAGCGCGCGATGCCACCAGATAAACCGGACCTTCTCCGTATGTTCCGTAAACGCACATCCAAACATCGCCGCCCAATACATCAAAATCAACCACCCCGGCAAATAGATGGTTAGATCACGCCACGACTGGAACCCAATAAAGTTTTCCGTCATGACCGGCAAGAGAATAAAACGCTGGAGCATGGAAAACGCAAGAATAGAAGCATA
>CAYXPO010000461.1:0-4467 GCA_964466925.1 uncultured Nitrospirales bacterium | reverse complement strand
CAGGCCTGTAAAGGACTTACACCTTCAAATGAACGCGCCCTGCCGGGCGCACAAATAAAAGAGGCCCAAGGGTCATAATCATTAAACCCTTGGGCCTCAACGTTTTAAATGGTGGGCGATACAAGGCTCGAACTTGTGACCTCCGCCGTGTGAAGACGGCGCTCTAACCAACTGAGCTAATCGCCCCAAAACAGCGGGTATTTTAGCATAGGGAAGTGATCTTGGTCAAACCGTTGTTGAGGGAAGTGTATGGAAGCATGTGCGGGCAAGTCCGGGAATGGTCTGGATGGTGTCCCCCGCTGTCACACGGGGCGTAGAAATGGTATGTGGGGCGGCGTATTCGCGGAGGCGTGGCTTGGAGGAAAGATTTTGTTGGGTGGGGGAGTTTGGGTAGAATACGGTTTCGTAAAATGATGTAACGGAAATGAAGGAGCAACCGGATCCATGTGGCCTGTTGTAGTGGCGTTTTCATTGATGAATCTTGTGCAGCCGGCGGAAGCCCCGGCCGCCCCCGCGAATCCGCCGGTGGTATCGCAACCGGCGGCCCCCGTGGAATCCGCGGGCGCACCCGCCCCTCAGGCGGTTCCGGTTTCTCCCCCCGCGAATGCCGGACCGGCCCCGGCGTCACCGGTGCAACCGGAAGCGCCGCAGATCATCACCAATTACTGGCAGCATATCAATGAATTGCTGGCCATGGAAGCGGCGCGCCGCACAAAATACGATCTGAAGGTCAAGGCGAAATATCCGCCGCCGCGCACGTATCCGTTTGATGCGTTCCAGCATCTCAAGGCGAAGGATTTGCTGCGCGCGGCGGATGAGGGGATTCTGGCGGCGCGGGAGAAAACGGGGATACGTCCGGAAGAGGAGGTGGAACATCAGGCGGAGGTCAATGTGAACACCGCGCTGGAGTATTATCCGCTTCTGGCCACGGAGGAATCCGACTTCACGGAACTCCGGTACCGCATTCAAGCGTCGGATCCGGTGCTGCAAATCTATCTGATGCGGCGGATGGTGCCCGGGCTGGCGCATCAATCGCTGCTGTCGGAATATTTGCAGGAAAACGCGGACCGCCAGCGCGAGGAGGTGCGGAAGACGCTCCTGAAGATTTGCGGGGATATCATGGCGAATGAAAAGGTGCAGTGCGTGGCGTTTGACGCGGCCTACCGGTTTCTGCTGGAAGAGTATTTGGCTGTGTACCGGAAGGATCCGGCGGTGGCGGAGTATGAGAAGCAAAATGGCGGGCCCGCCCCGGCCAAACTGGCTCTGGAATCCGGGGGGATCACCTTGGCGCCGGATACCCTGGCGGCCCTGGAACCGCTGGGCGCGGGATTTCACGCGTATGTGGACGCGCTCGCGGCGCAGCTTAGCCCGAGCGCGGGACGTCCCGCCGGGGTTTGGATGGCGGCCCGGCAGGGTATTGAGAAAGTATACACGGAGATCTATTTGACGAATCGGGAGAAAATCAAGGCGGTCTTGGACCAGTATCCCGAACCGGCGCTGAAGGGGCATTGAAACGGGTAAGGGAGGTTTTGGAACCTGCGGGGGGTCACCGCAAACGCTGGATTTGATAGCCTTCGTAAATAAGCTGGTCCCCCTGGATGAAGCAGGAGATGGTTTTCGTTTGGTTCATGAAGGAGGCCGTGATTGTAAGCCCGTTGCCCTGCACCCGCCACCGGCCTTCCAGGCTTCCCACCATGGGATGGGTGGCGAGGGCTTTCCCTCCGGGCAATAGTTCCACCTTGACGGGGCCTTGATCGGTTTGCACCTGCCACGCCGTATTCACCAGGGTTTGCGCGGTGAACTGGAAGGGGGCGGCGGCGGGCGGTTCTTCATGTGCCGTTTCTTCCACGGGGGTTTCCGCGGCAGCAGGATCGGGCTCCTGTTCGGAGTCGGCCGGGGAATTCGCGGGCCCCGGCCCGGGGGCGGGTTTCGAGGAAGTAATCCGGCCCGCCACCATCGGCAAGAGCAGCGCAACGGCGAGCAGAATAATAAAAAGAATCAGTGGTTTCCGGTTCACCCGCTATGATCTCCGGCATTTAGGGAGTCAAGACAATTTGAAGTGTTTACGGCGCCTGGGGGAGGCGCAAGGACCTGTTATTGAAGGCGTTTGATTTCTATTCCGTCCTTGTACACCTTGTCGCCGATGATATCCAGGTCGGTCTTATATTCCTTGTCTTTGAATGTGGTGGCCACGGAGAGTTTGGCCCCGTTAACGCTCCAGGAGCCCGGCAGGGTGTCGGTTCCCGCGAATTGCTGGACCAGTTTGTTGTCCGTATGGGCCAGGGCTTGCCCGCCCGCATTCAGTGTGACCTGGATTTTGACGCCTTTTTTGGGTTCCACTTCCCATACGGTTCCGGGCAGGTTGCCTTCGTTGAGCAAGGGCGGCAAAGAACCGGGTTTGGGGGCATTGGGGTCCGCAACGACATCCGGCGCGCTGGCGATGGAGGCCATCTGAAGCAACGCGGGCAAAATCGGAAAGACGAGAAAAAAAACGACGGCTACAATAAACGGGCCCAGTATTTTCCAATTCATTTGGAGAGGTCTCCTCGCGAATCCAGTCTTAAGTGTACGGCATAATGCCGTTAAAAAACGGCAAGCCTATAGCGTACCGTTCTGCGCTGAAAAGGTCAAATTCGATGCAGGCAATCGTGAAACGGCCCTTTTTCGCGGGAAAACCGTGTTCACGGCGCAAAGCACCGGCATTTCATGGACAAACCGGTGTATCGAAGGGTGATTTCGCCAATGCCGCAATTCCGCCGGTCAAAACGGCACGGGCTTGCTTGGCCGCGCCAACCCCGGTATCCTTAGCGGCATGAGCGAACCAGACCGGGGAAATACCGCATGGGGCGGGGCTTCCGTCCGCGGCTGGCTGCCCGCTGTCTTGGCGGGCGCCGGTGCGGCCGCGCTTCTTGTGTTTGCGGCTTCGGTTTCGGGGTTTCCGGCGTATGATGCTTGGATTGGCCTGGGGGCGGTCCTGGGATTGCTCCTTGTGTTGTTCCTTGTCTTCGGCCCGTCCCGCTATATGCTCTCCTTCTTCCTGGTGCTGATGATTCTGGGCCATCAGTTCCGGTCGCCGTTTGTGCTGCCGTTCGCGGGGGTGGAGTGGCATCCGCGCGAGTTGCTGCTACTGTTGCTGCTGGCGCACGGGGTGGTGCGGCTGGTCTCCGGCAAGGCCAATGTGCGCCCGGACCTGCTTCACTATTTCTTTTTTCTGTATGCGGCGTTTTTTGTATTCATTGCATGCCGGGGGTTGTGGCGGCAGATGCCGCTCGAGGATTTGATCGCGGAATGCCGCTATCCCATTTTCCTGAGCAGCTTTTTCGTCATGGCGATCTGCACGGACGGATGGGCCGATCTGCGGTATTACGTCAAACTGGTGTTCTGGGTCAGCCTGGGGGTGGCGGTGGCCAGCCTGGTGTTCTTCGCGTATTGTTTTGCCCTGGGGCAGGTGATGAGCGTTCAAAACTTTCTGGGGGAATTCGTGCGGCGTCAAATCGGCCCGTTTCTGCTGCAATCGGTTCGCGCGAATGGCCACCTGTTCTTTGAGGTGGCGGCGGTGGTGCTGCTGGCGCTGTTCTGTTGCCGGGACATTTCCCCGGGACGGCGCGGGGTGTACGCCGTGCTGATCGCCGTGTTTCTCGCGGCCATCGCGGTCACGATGATGCGCACGGCGTACGTGGCGCTGGGCCTTTCAATACTGGTGTTGTTTGTGCTGTTCCTGCCCAAGGACCTTCAACTGCTGGCGGGAATCCTGGGCGTGGCGGCGGGCGGAGCGCTGATTGTGGCGGCGGGTGTTTCCGTGATGGGAACGCTTTCGCTGCCGGGCCTGGAGGTTTCACTCCGGGGGCGGCTGGTGGAAGTCATGGGAGCGCTTCAAATGTTCAAGCGGTATCCATTGCTGGGCGCGGGCATGGGCAGTAAATTCATCGGCATGGGCTTTGTCGCGAAAACCACTCTGTTGAGCGTGGCCCAGGCGGATTATCAGACCGTGCACAACGTCTGGATGTATTTTCTGTTCAAGGGCGGCCTGACGGGCCTGACGCTGGTGTCGCTGGGGCTGGGGGGCATTGCCCTGCGCGCCTATCGAATCATGGAGGCCCTCCCGCGCGGCGCGGACCGGATGCTGCTGCGGGGGCTGCTGGCGGCGTATGCGGGACAGCTTATCGCCGCCATCACCATGCCGCGGCTCACTTATCCGGTGGGCGGGGTGTTCCTAGCCATGATCACGTGTGCGTTTGTCATGGCCGCCCGGGAAACGCGCGCGGACACCACGGCCAGTCCTCCTTCGGCGGATTGACCGTGCCTTCTACCTAGGATTTGTCAAGGAATAGCGCGCGCACTTCGTTTGCCGCAAGGTTCCGGTGTTGTTGGATGCGGCGGCGTTCGCAAACCGCATGGGGGATCGCGCGGAAGAAGGAAAAGAGGGTGCGGTAAAAGATCAGGAGGGCCTTTAGCGCGCCGAATTCC
>CAYXPO010000460.1:2535-4477 GCA_964466925.1 uncultured Nitrospirales bacterium | reverse complement strand
GCACCAATTTCGTGAAATATTACGTTAAAGGGGAAGGCCGCTTCGCCAAGTTCATCCATCAAACCTGCAATACGCTTCGGAAAAGAAGAAATGCCAGGCGCGGGCTTTACCGGTACAATCCGCCTTCCAGCATGGATGAACTGCTGGAACGGTTCCAGGCCCGGTTGAATTTCCTGACGCAATCCATTTTGGCCGATCACCAGAAGATTGAAGCGGAACTCCGCAAAGGCTTCACCACGCCGCTTGCCTCTTCATTGTTTGAAGGATGCCTTGAAAGCGGAAAAGACGTCTACGAGGGGGGCGCCTCGATCAACAGCAGCGGCATTCAGGCGGTGGGGGTCACCGATGCCGCGGATTCGCTGCACGCGATTGACGAAGTGGTATTTAAGAGCAAGCGGTATACCCTCGGCGAGGTTATCCACGCCCTTGATCACAATTTTCAAGGGGACGCCCATCAAGAAATTCATTCCGCGCTGCTGGCCGTGCCGAAGTTCGGCGACGATTCCTCCGGCGAGGCCACCGCATGGGTGAACAAGGTGCTGCAAATGTACAACAATGCCCTGGAATCCGTGGCGAACTGCCCGCGCAACGGCCGGTATTCCGCGGGATATTATGCCTTGAACGTGGGCACCCGGTATGGGCGAAACACCCCGGCTTTGCCGTCGGGCAGGCTCGCGGGCGTTCCCCTGGCCAACAGCATCACACCCCATTATGGAATGAAACAGACGGATTTGTTGTCCGCGCTGAACGCCGTGTCGGGTGTTGATTTTGTGGAGCATTGCGAGAACGGCACCACGGCGACGTTCACCATTGACGCCGCGTTGTTCAAGAATACCGAGGGCGTGGGCAATCTGGCGAGCATCTTCAAGACTTTTCTCTTATGCGGCGGGATGCAAATACAACCGAATGTCATAGACCGCCAGGTATTGCTGGATGCGTACGCGAATCCCGGAAAATACCCGGACCTGTTGGTGCGCATTGCGGGGTATTGCGCGTATTTTAACGAGCTCTCCGATGAATTGAAGCGGGTTATCATCAACAGGACCTGCTATTCCTAACCTGAATTTGCGAGTCCCCCATTCAAATTCAAGACGGAGTGCCGCGGCCACGGGATTTCAGAGGACGGGGGTGTTGTTCCCGGGGTGCTCCTTCCTGCGGCTTGGCGGGCGTTGCATGGCGGGTTGCCCTCCGAAGGAACCGGCTGTTTGTCATACGGTATACTCACGCCGTGTGCTTTGGCTGGAACAGTGCGCCGGACACATGATTCTCTTGTTTGATGGGACGACAACGGAGGCGCCTTATGACCGGGGCGGAAAATTACAGCCGTGCGATTGAGTTTCGGGGCCCGGCCTGGCTGCCCTTGCGGCTGGGATGCGATCTCGATTGGCTGCATGAAAAAAATGAGTCCAAACAGGCACGTATTCGCGCGTTGCAGGCACGCATCCCGGATGACTGGCTGGTGATCTGTGAATCGCCGAAGCCGCACCGGGAACCGTATACGGAAAAGGGAATCGTTCGCTGGGTGGACCATTGGGGCACGGGCTGGATGGACGATGGCCACGGCGGAAAAACCGAAACGTATCCGCTTGAGGCGGGATATTCTCTTGCCGCCGGCCATCCATTCCCCGATCCCCGCGCACCGGGCCTTTTTGACAAGGCGGACCAACTGCTCAAGGACCGCCTGGACAAGTATGTGGCGGGATCGGTGTGGTTTACCCTCTTTGAGCGCCTCTGGATGCTGCGCGGGTTCGAAAACATGCTGATGGACCCCTACACGGAACCGGACCACTGGCACGGGCTGATGGAACGCATCCTGACGTATAATCTCGTGATGATTGAAGAATGTCTCCGGCGCGGAGTCAAGGGCGTGTATTTTTCCGACGACTGGGGCAGCCAGCGAGGATTGCTCATCAACCCGGACGATTGGCGGCGATTCTACAAG
>CAYXPO010000460.1:0-2525 GCA_964466925.1 uncultured Nitrospirales bacterium | reverse complement strand
TACGCCGTCATGTTCCGGAAAGTGCGGGAAGGGGGCGCACACGTCTGGATGCATTTGTGCGGAGACATCACCGCCATTCTCGGCGATCTTATTGACTTGGGATTGAACGTCCTGAATCCCGTCCAGCCGCAGGCCATGGATATCCGCCAACTGGCACGCAACTTCGGCGGTCATGTGTGCTTTAATGGCGGCCTCGATGTTCAGGGGACAATGATCCACGGCACGCCCGAGGAGGTAAAACGCGAAGCCGGAGAACTCGTCCGCCTCTTTGGTTCTTTCAATGGCGGCTACATCGCCGGCGCCAGCCACAGCATTATGCCCGAAACCCCGCTCGACAACGTCATCGCCATGTACGAGGCATTTCTATCATGTTAAAACATACTGGGGCACAAAGAGTACATTGGGAAAGCGTGGGACTTGATGGCCTAAACACTATAGGGCGGTTCGGATGCGGCCGCCGCGCGGCCCTATGGCGGAGGGGTTGATTGACGGACTGGGGCTTGGTATATGGATATCGCCGACAGGAAAGGAACCCAAATGAACGTTCGTATTGCGGGCGCAGGGATCGCGTGTTTGGATTATATTGTGACGGCTCCGCGGGTGGTATGGGGGGATCAGGCGCATGTAAGCGGCTTTGTGGTGCAGGGGGGCGGCCGGGTGGCGACGGCCTTGGTGGCCTGCGCGCGGCTCGGGGCGGAAACAGTGCTGTACAGCCTGTTGGGGAAGGACGAGGTGGCGAAGCCAATCCTTGCAGGACTAGAGGAAGAGGGCGTATCAACGGCGGGGGTGCGCACGATCCCCGGCGGGGCGAGTCCCTTCAGTTTTATTCATGTGGATGTCCAGAGTGGCGAACGCACCATCTTTCATCGTCCGGGGCAGGGGCTATCCTGGCCTACGGACGAGTCTTTTCCATTTCTCGATCAGGCAGAGGCATTACTGGTGGACCACTGTTATCCGGACTTGTCAGTGGCCGCGGTGAACGCGGCGCGCACGCGCAACGTGCCGGTAATCGCGGATACACAGCCGGAGGAAATACACCGGCCATGGATCGAAGGGGTGAATGTATTGATTGCGCCGCATCATTTCGCGGATCAATTGGGCTGCGCCGAACACCCGGAAGAGGCACTGGCGGCGATTCATGCGTATGGGCCGGAAATCGCGGTAATCACCCTGGGCAGCCAAGGTTGGGTGTGTTCGGACGGCAACAAGATCACCCGCGGAAAGGCCTTTTCGGTGGAGGTGGTGGACACGGTGGGTGCGGGCGATGTGTTTCACGGAGCATTCGCCTTCGGATGGGCGCAACACTGGGACGCACCACGCTGCTGCGAATTCGCCTCCGCGGTGGCCGCGCTGAAGTGCACGAAACCCGGCGGCAGGATGGGGATTCCGGATTTGGCGGCAACGCGGGCGTTTATGGAGCAGTCAGAAACGTATTCTTGAAAAACTTAAAGAAATGTTCCAACCACCTCCTCTATCATGTTAAGATGAACGCCATGAAAGGTTCTTGTTCTGGTACCCAGGAGGAGACCATGTGGATGGCTTGGCGGGAAGAATAGGCAAGGTGATACGATAATGGAACGTAGTGAGTTAATAGAATTACACTACATTACACCGATTGACAATGTACCTTCAATTCTCGACTCAGGTATTCTGTCGTATGCGAGGGCTAATTCCATAAATCATCGATCCATCGCCATGAATGAGATTCAGAGTCGAAGGGCAAGGATTTCTGTGCCTGGGGGAAAAAATCTTCATGAATATGTAAATCTGTATTTTTGTGCCAGAAACCCCATGATGTATAAGCGGCGGGATCAGCATACGGACCTCTGTGTGCTAAGAATAATGCCGGATATCATTGATCGTTCCGGAGTTGTTATTACGGACCGCAACGCATCCGGGGATTATGTTCGTTTCGGAGATTTGTCGATTGTGAATCGCATTTTGACATATGCCGACGATTGGCGTGACCCGGATATAATCCAGTACTATCGAAAAAAAGCGGCCAAGTGCGCGGAAGTGCTTGTGCCTGATGTGGTAAATCCCCAGTATATTTTTGGTGCCTATTGTTCAACCCAAGAAAGTGTGCAAGTGTTTAGAAACCTCCATATTAATCTTGCAACAACAGTGAACGGCCACCTGTTTTTCATATAAGGAACCCGCCATGATTCACGTGACTATGGGAAACCTCTTTGATTCTAACGCACAAACCATTGTTAATACGGTGAATTGCGTTGGGGTTATGGGAAAAGGGATTGCGCTGGAATTCAAAAATCGTTTTCCCGATATGTATGACGATTATGTCAAGCGCTGTGAGGCCAAGCAGGTCCACCTCGGACAACCCTACCTGTTCAGACGCCTATTACCGCCCTGGATTCTCAATTTTCCGACCAAGGATCACTGGCGTTCGGTTTCTCGGTTGCGCGACATCGTCAATGGCTTGGATTATCTAAAATGCCATTATAAAGAATGGGGCATTACTTCTTTGGCGGTTCCACCCCTGGGGTGCGGGCATGGCCAGCTTGAGT
>CAYXPO010000459.1:0-4478 GCA_964466925.1 uncultured Nitrospirales bacterium | reverse complement strand
GTCATATCATAAAAGCCCGTATGCGGCGTTTCAGAAAAACACTGTGACGCTGGACCGTTGGCTTTCCGTGCTGCTGCGTGATTTTCAGCAAATGAACACGTTGTGGTGGTGGCGGCTCGGAACGTTTCTGCGCATAACCCAATGCTTCCCCGGGGGAAAACGGACCGCCCTTAAAAAAACACCGGCGGCCCGCAACACAGAGGTGCGGGATCAGCTGGAGCAAGCCTGGAAATTGATTGACGGGACGTGCCCCGCACGGGAACAATTGCCGGTGTGTCTGGAGGAGCTTCGGTCCACCTTGGAAAACCTGTACGGCGCTATTGAAGATATGCGCCGCCATCCGTGGTGGCGGCTGGGTCTCCGGCTCCGCACGTTGGCCGGAACCTTGGGCCTCCTTAAAAAAGATTTCGTCATGCCCACCGCCGAAGCCGATGACATCATGGAGTGCTACCGTGCCTGGGAGCCTGAAACCCGCGTCTTGCGTGACGCCAAGGCGGTACCGGATGAAGCGTTGGAAGCGATGGAACAGCGCTTGGCCTCCCTGCATCCCGCGCTTTTCTATCAGCAGGTGGAGGCCCTGCTAAAAAACAATCCCGGGAGAGCCCTTTCCGCCGCCATAGAGGCCAGCGAGCATGACATCGCATTGCGATTGGCCGCCGCTCAAGCAAGTGCCCGCCGCCCGCTCGTCAGTGTGATCATGGCCGCCTATAACCGGGCGGATATTCTGGGGCAAGCGATACAAAGTGTTCTGGATCAGATTTACCCTTCATGGGAGCTGCTCCTTTGCGATGACGGCAGCCAGGACACTACAGAAACGGTGGTGGCCCAATTTCACGAACCCAGAATTCGTTACCTGAAACTCCCCCATGGCGGCGCCGCCCGCGCGCGCAACGCGGGCCTTGAACAGGCGAAGGGTGAACTCATCGCGTACCTGGATACGGACAATCTCTGGCATCCCGCCTATTTGGAAATCATGGTGGCCGCCTTTGTTAACCGCCCCAATGTGTATTCCGCATATGCCACCTACCTGGATGCCATTGTGGAAGCCGGGGACCGGCTAAAACTGAATTCGTATTGGAACCGTGAATTCAGCTTTGCGCGGCTTACACGGGGAAACTTTATTGATCTGAACACCTTCATGCACCGGCGGGAATTGTATGCTTGTTTCGGAGGATTCACCGAAGGATTGCCCATGCGGCAGGACTGGGACCTGGCGCTGAAATATTCCTTTTTACAAGACCCCCTTTATATGGATGTCTTTCTTGCCTTTTACCGGCGAAATGCGGCTTGGGGCCAGATCACCACGAAGCGGGAGCGCTTCAGCGAAGCCACGGACATGGTGATGGCGAATCTTGAGCGTTACTATGCCCATGGCCTTCCTGATAAAAACCCAACCCCATTATCCATTTTTTTGGTGGTTAGTGACGCCGTCCCGTGTTGTTGGCAACGCGCCCGCCGCTTGGCGCATGCCCTTGCCTCCACAAACAAGTGGCAGGTCCAATGGCTGGTGCTTTCCATGAACGAAACACCACCGGAAAGCATCCGGGTGGAATCAGATAAACTGCACTGGGTGTACATGGATCAACCTTCCTATCGCGAAGCGCTCCAACAGGCCGCACAACAAATCACCGGCGATTTTGTATACTGCCTGTCCCCCGATGAAGCCCTCGGCGCCTGCTTGCTGGCGCAAGTTGAAAGGGAATTTCTGCTTATTGTGGACGCAAGCTGCTCCCGGATTCGCGGCGAATCCTGCGGTATCTGCCAGAACACCGCGCATTTCCCCGCCGCGCATCACCCGGGCCATTCAAAATGGGAATCCCGGCTATTTGACATCATTCCCAAACTTCCCTTTCTCACGGTGGATACGGCTGTCTTTACGGGAGAATACCAGGAGCGTTTATTTATTATACCACTGCTTGAATATCCACTGGTTCCTACAGTTCTTTCAAGTGTGCCAACCGGAAAAATCCGCCCTGTATACTCGAATCGTTTCTGCACTAAATTCGCCGGAGATCATCTGCGGTTCATCCGGGAAGTGATTATTCATTCCGGAGAATGCCGTGGCATAAAAATATTTGGGAACGTATTGCCGTAAAGGAGTGTATTCAAGCCTTGCAACACAATATCTGTGTAACTTCATAACACGCCTGTTATGTATCCGCAGGAATGGGTTATGGAGCGAGATTGTATAGATCATACACACGGTAGCCTTGTGAGGAAAACACAGGGTTCCGAAGAACCTCATCCGGCCATTGCACAGAGGGGTCTTCGGGGTGAAAAAGGTACCAGCGGATCCCGTATTCGTGAGCGATTTTCCACAAACTCTTCTGGTTTGTGGCCCCACATAAAGCCGTATGAATTGATCTGTTCCGACGAAGCGCATTTTGAAATTCTTCCAATTGATCCGTCATAAAAGTATAAGCAACAAGAGCACGGCGCTCTGTGATTCCCGTAGTCAGTCCTTTTGGATCTTCGACAGAGTCGACATAAACATCCTCGGGCCTGCTCGCGCTTCGGATGAACCGCGCACAATCCCACAACCCGCGAGGGATAGAATAATTTCCGCGCAGCCGGGTGGCGTGGCACCGATTCTGATAGTGGTCTTTTGTTATCCATGGAACAAGCAGCGAACTCAGGAGAACCATGACGGCTGTGATTCTTATCCATAAACGATTCGCCCACAGCGAGGTCTGCGCGAAGAGGGAGATTGTTTGCCCCGCACAATAGAAAGCCATCCAAGCATACACAAAGACGTGAGGGCGGTGATGAAATTCAAAGGGATCCCCTGTGGTGCACAAGGGGAACAAGGTCAATACCAACCCATAAATTAGTATATAGACAGCAGGAAGCATATCATCAAGCGTAAGACGCTCGGCCCGCCATTTCCAGAGGATAGTGACGCTATACCATGGCAGCAAAAGCCCAAAAGTTGCCAGCAGTATAAAGAAAAATCCTAGAACCGTTCTTAGATTTTCCGGATTCACCCCACGCAGGAGGATAAAGAATATATTCTGGGATTGTGCATTTTTACACAAATAGGCAACGTAGGCAGACGTTCCAAATGTTCCTAATTTGCCATATTGGGGCATCAATGCATACCCAGCGATAAGTGTGATTATCCCTAGCATCGAAACGAATCCCAGAAGAAGACATCTTCTGCGCACCCCAAGACCCGGATACTTTAAAACAGTGTATGCCACGTTGACAGGGAGAACAAACAATACGAAATGTGCTTTAATCAGGAATAGTGAGGCAGACAGGAATAATGCAAAGCCGATACATCTATTTCTCCTAGTTTTCAGTCCCTGTTGTAAAAGCAAAAAAGCAATTAGGGCTTGTGCAATGGCATATGTCATTGTGGGGGCAATATGAACATAGGTGAAAAAACTCAGATGAGCATGCGAGGTGGGAAGCACGGAACTATCTGGTACGGTTAACAATACCCACACGGCGGCAAGACCTGCAGCGGTGCTCCAGATTTTGCGGGCGGCCACAAAGGCCGCTGCCGCCACCATCAAGAACCCCAGCGGAATCATGAATCCGACCACTGTATTGAGCGCACTTGAGCCGGAGAGCCGGCAAAACAATGCGGGGATCATGTAAGCGGCATAATGATAAAACGTCAAAGGCATACCTAGTACCCACCTATTTCCCAAAGCAATCGGATTGTTGGAAAAAGGGGCAAGAATACTAGCATGGAGAAAAACATCCACATAGGCTGTGAAATGGACTTCCTTTTCGCTTATGGTGTAAAAAGATAGTGTGTAATATATGATGCCTGAAATGGCGATGAAGGAAAACGCCAGTACAAAAATTTCAAGTTTCCAGGGATAGGCGGCAAGAGTACCCCACCGATAAAAGTGTATCAGAAGAATGCCGGCAGCAATGCATACAGCGGCATAATGCCATGTAATCGAGAGGGGGCATATAAAGGCCAATATTAATAAAACGAGGTTAAGCAGGCATACCCCGGCCACGAAATCCATCAAAAAATCGAAAACATTTGTATCGTCCGGGCAAGGAGAGCCTGCTGACACAGCTTTCAAAATGGCTTTTCCCCAGATTGTGGCTACGGCTGGAAAAGAAACGCAAAACCACACTAATCCCGGGGATATATCAACTCCGGATATCAAGGTCCAACAAAGCAGAATCAGCGATATGCCACCTGATAAGAAGATGAATCCCCCCAGGGCATTTTTGTTCCCGGTCAAGAGATGTTTCTCATTTTCGATGTAAACTGTCTCTGCGGTCAAGTATACCTTCTCCTCTCAGACAATACGGGCAAATACTATGGCGGCGAACTATCAAACAACGGCATTCTGTAAAAACGAAATCGCGCATGCCGAAAACCCTTCACTTAAGAACTATCATCATTCTTGTCCTAAATAGCCGCCCGGAAAGTTAGATTGACAGAGCCCTCCGATGGCGTGAAAGAATCATTCATCAAAACATGGTTCATCACACTCACTCGGAAGACA
>CAYXPO010000458.1:0-4480 GCA_964466925.1 uncultured Nitrospirales bacterium | reverse complement strand
GTAATACGACATCTTAATTTGCCCCGGTAACTGTCGAAAGATGGGGGGAAGCTCAAATAATATCCAGCCCCAGCTTGATTGACTTCTCCACTTCTTCCAATGTTACTTTCCTCTTCCTTTTTGGGGAACTTGTTTTTCCCAAGCCGAAAGATGCATTTTTTCTTCTCAATGCCTCTTCGAAGTGGTCTTCCAAATCGTAGTCAAGCACTTCTTCCGTGAACCACCGGGCACGTAATGCGTCATTCATGCCCAATAGCTGTACACTGCCGGGACGGAAAAGAGCATTGGGGTAAAAGGCGGTATGTACAAGGCCGGTTTCCGAAGGGCACCATGAACCAAAAGATCTTATGCCTGTAAATGATAGAACTTCTTTTTCATTTAAATCCATTGCTCGGCGGGCCGTCTCCGCATCCATGCCACCTTCTGGTACCATGAGCAAGGAAAGTAGTCCATGACCAATTCTCGGATTTTTGTCGTGGCTTGATATTCTCAGCATCGACGTAGAATGGGGGAAAGGGTATTCTGCCGTTACTCCGATTTCATCACCAGTTACCAGTACGCAAGGGGGTTGATCGAGTATCGCAAGCAAGGTATTCATGTCCTCGCCCGCATATTTTGAACGTTCCCGTCCGAGGGGAATAAAAAAAGCCTCAATTATCCCCAGCATCTCATCGGCTTTTTTTCTTTTGCCCGAAAGTGGATGGGCACTCGCCGCAGGCCGCAGGCCGAGCATATCTGAGACTGTATTAGCAAAGATTGCTCCCTCAGCGGCTTGCAGGGGGACCACCCCTGCCAACATGTGTTTGGTCCAGTCGAGAGTGCCGCCATGGACATATGCGCTACATGCTAATTGAATGCGTGACGGAACCTGCTGGGAACGGATGAAGCCGCTCATTGTCATGAATATACCAAAAGCCCCCAGCTTAAGTGTCAGTTCGTCTTCATCAACAAATCCGTCGAACACATCAGTCTGTACGTGCACCTTCGATAGCAAATAACCACGGTCTTCAAAAGGAGGTTCAGCCCATACTCGCTGCGCACAGTGCCACCCCCACCAAGTGAAGCCTCGTTCTTCCCAGACGGTCCATTCAGGATCAATGCGTACCATGTCATAAACGTGATTGATGACGTCGAGGCCAACATCGGAACTGCTCGGGCGATTCATAAAATGCCTCCCATTTTGTTTATTGTTTGCATAGTATATCCCAACTTTTAGCATTTTTGTTTATAAAACTCAAAAATGCCCAACTAAATCTAAGCTAATCCACCGGCTATGCCGGTGAGAATTCATAGGGAAATTCCTCGGCAGTACTATGATTGGTGTTCTCTTTGGGCAGGGGAATGGCTGAGGGTCCTCAAGCCTGGAGGTTCAGCTTTAGTCTTCGTAGGCCGGAGACTTGCACACCGTTGTATCATGGCTTTAGAAGACGCTGGTTTCAGTTATAAGGATATGCTGGCTTGGATTCGTGAGCGTGCAGTACATCGGGCACAACGAATAAGCGTCGTTTACGAACGAAGGGGGGACAAATCATCTGCTAAAGAGTGGGAAGGTTGGCGAGTAGGCAACCTAAAACCAACATTTGAACCAATTCTTTGGTTTACAAAACCCTACAAAATTGGGACAACAATAGCCGATAACGTCCTAACTCATGGTATTGGCGCTTACAACGAGAAAGCCTTTGTTCGCTATGCCAGTGGGCCTGAAAATACAATACGCTGTGGCTTTTCACCTGATGAATCTGGACGCCACCCTACACAGAAACCCGTTGTCCTCATGCAAGTATTGATTGAACTAACTACTCGCGAAGGCCAGTTAGTCCTTGACCCATTTTGTGGCAGCGGTTCGACTCTTGTCGCCGCTAAGAATATTGGCAGACACTACCTTGGTTTTGACAACTGCGAAGAATACGTTCACACTGCAAAAGAGCGGCTTCATACGATGCTCTTCTGAGTGAACGCCAGAGTTTGGAAACCGTTATCCCTATTTCCGTTTGCCCTTCCCCTTTCCATCGTCATCGATAATGACACGGAAGCGCTTCATGAGGGAGGTGACCTTTTTATAAATATTCTTTTGCTTGGATTTTTCACGCTCCTCTGGGTCAGGTTGAGGGGGTGGTGTGCCATTATTTCGGATGCCCATAAGGTCTATCATATCCGCTTGAAGATACCCATAATGTTCCGCGGTATGGCCTGCCCACTTTCTAACCGTATCTAAGTCATACCCTTCGCCAAGGCAAAAGCTACAAAAGGTGTATCGGAATGTGTGCGGAGTGACACTCTCATCCTCGCCCCACCTATTGACTTTCTCTAATCCCGCCGCCTTTAATGACTTGCGCATCAACGCTCGAACATCGAACCTGTATGACTTGAACTTATCCGTAAAATCGGTTTTGTCTGGCCTGATTACGAAGCTATCGTAGTCTAAAGTTTTGTATTCAAGGAGGATTTCTTTCAGTTCATCAAACATCGGTATCATCGCGCCGAACGCCAGATTGTGGTCGCTCTCCAGCGGCACGAGTTCCTTCAGGTACCGCCGGCATTGCGGTAGTTGCGGAATTCTCGGCGCACGCAGCCATTTCTCGCAACGCGGAGTGGTTTTTTGGCGTGCGGAATGACGCGCGGCAGCGCGGTGGAAGACATATAGCATCATTTGCGATACGCAATGAACAATACAATTCGCCTTTTCCAACATTGCCTTCACGTCAATATTGTCAGCCCGACACTTCTTTTAGGGCGGCACGCAGTGCGGCGATGCCCTGGGTAATGTCGCCCACCCGGTTATCGCCCGCTTCGCGTTCAAAGATATAGCCGCCCTCGAAGTTCGCCTCGGCCAGGATTCGGACGAATTCCATCCAGTCCACCTCGCCGGTGCCGACAATCACTTCCTCGCCCCATTGGCCTTTGACGTTTGTCCGTTTGGCATCCTTCACATGGACTTGTTTCACCTGCGGCGCAAGCAGGCGCAGCGCGTCAATCGGATTGTCCATGTCGTACAAAATCATGTTGGCGGGATCGAAATTCACCGCGATATTCCTCGCGCCGAGGTTCTTCATTTCACCCAGAAACGCCAGCAGCGTTTGCGCGGACTCCTGTCCCGTCTCCATCAGCAGCGAAACGCCGTTTTCCCCGAACACCTCCGCAAGCGTCAGGACGCGCCGGCTCAATTTTTCAAAATCCGGGTCCTTGGGATCATGGGGAAGAAAGCCCGCATGCGCATTCACATACGCGATCCCCATCTTTTTCGCAATCGCGGCGGTGACCTTCGCCAGCGCCAGATTCTCCTCCCAGTGTTCATCCGGCACCACCCCGCCGGTTTTGCGGATGGTTTCCGGCGTCGTGTAATCCTCGCCCACCGTCGAATACATGCCCGACACAATCTGAATGCCCGATTCCGCGAGAATCTCCTGTACGCCGTCCCACGCTCCCGAATCGCCACGGTGCGGCGTAAGCCCCATCTGCACCTTCTTCAGGCCCAGCGCGTTCACCTTTTCCGCCAAATCCCGCGGCCCCGCCGCCTGAAGCGACCAACTGCACACCCCGATCTGTTCCGCCGATTGCGTTTTCATCCCTGCATGCCTCCGATGTGTGACGACGTTGCTTATTTTTTAACCGGTCCTTGCACGGAATTCCAGCCCGGATTTTTCACCGGAGGTACTGTAGCATGAGAACCCCCGGAAGACAAACCGGCGCGCGCGCAGGGTCAAGCGAAGTGAAACGTGCATGCCGCTTTTTAACGCCCGCCGCATCGTGTTACCATGCTTTTATGAAAAACGCGTATTGGTTCGCATTGGCGGCCGGGGCGCTGACCATCGCCTTTCTGGTGCAAAGCCCGTACATGGCGTTTGCCATGTATGCATTTTTGCTGTTGATCGGGCTGGCCAATCTCTCCTCGCTGGCGTGGCTGGCGGGGTTGGACTGCGAACGCCGCATCACGCGGACCACGCTCCAGCAAGGTGACGACACCGAGGTGGAGATTACCGTTAAAAACACGCGCGGCTGGCCGATTCCCTGGATTTTTTTCGAGGATTATCATCCCGCGGATTTCCCCCGGCGCGGGGAAAACAAGCGGCTTGCGATCCTGATGCCGGGGCGCTCCGTAACGCTCCGGTACACGCTGACGTGCCCCCGGCGCGGCTACCACCGGATCGGCCCCCTCCTCATGGAATCGGGCGACTTGTTCGGCCTGCAAAAACGCTTCCGCACGGGGGAACGCCAGGAATATGTGGCGGTGCTGCCCACCGTGGCGTACATTGACACGTTCAACATTTCCGCCAAGCGCCCCCAGGGGCCGGTGCGCATTTCCAACCGGGTCTACGCCGATCCCACGCGCATCAACAGCATCCGTGAGTACGCCCCCGGCGATCCGCTGAACACCATACACTGGAAAGCCACGGCGCGGACCGGCACGCTGCACGTGAAGACCCATTATGGTTAAGTTATAAAAAGCTAGTCCTTATATTTATTAAATCGTTGTATTATC
>CAYXPO010000457.1:0-4485 GCA_964466925.1 uncultured Nitrospirales bacterium | reverse complement strand
GGAATCGACATGTTGTAAGTGGGATATTCCCTGGATGTTCTTGGCAGGATATTGTGGGCCTTTTCCTGGGAAGTATGCCGGTCAGGGCGGCGGGGGTGGCGCGGGCGGCAAAGGCGGAGACGGCGGTGTGGGCGGTTCAGGGGGGAAAGGCGCGGGGAGCGGCAATGGGGCCGCGGGCGCGCCGGGAATGGTAAAAGTTTGCGGTTCGATCGTGAGAGCATCCGCCCTGCAGGTGTTGTGCAATAATTACACCGCACTGCCCGATAATCAATATGCGGGCAAGTTCACCTGGGTCTCCAACATGCACACGGGATGGATCACGGAACCGCAGTTTAAGCAGTCGGCGGGCGGAGCCTCCGAGAATCATGAATTTGGCATGAGCAATTTCCCCGCCTATTTGCAGGCGCCCAGCGTATACAACGCGGCGGTGAACGTCCCGTATATCGGGCAACTGGACCAATCCGAACCCGCCACGCATGGAATCCTTAAGAGCAGTTTCTGGAACAAGTTGAATGTGGACGCGGCCCTGAGCAGCGTGCAGAATAATCTGCGGTGGTGCCGGCTCGAAGCCAACACGGAGGGCTGCCCGCTGACCGGTTTTGACCAGATAGGCATCAAGGCGGAAGGGTCCGCGCTGAGCAATGTATATATCACGGTGGACGGAAGCCCCTACACCATCGCGAGCATTCCCAATGGCGCGTATTGGACCACGATGATTCCGGAAAACGCCGCCTTCTCGATAAACCGCCGTCCCGTGATGACCCAGATGCCGAACGTGAGCAAGAACGAAGGCGAGACGGTGAGTTTCCAAGTGACCGCGAGCGATCCGGACGGTACGATACCCAGCCTCAGCGTGACACCGGCGGAGTTCGCCGGGCACTTCACCGATCTGGGCAATGGCACGGGACAGTTCTCGTGGACGACCGGCTACGACGACTCGGATAACTCGCCCTATGCATTGACATTCACCGCCAGTGATGGAAGCCTCACGGATTCCAAAGCGATGACCATCACGATCAGCAACACCAACCGTCCGCCCGTGCTCGCACCGCTAGGCAACCAGTCCGCCCTGGACGGCGAGACCCTGTCGTTCCTGGCCACCGCCACGGATCCGGATGGCTACACCCCGCCCAATGGCGCGGCGCTGACCCTGACCGCTTCGGGCCAGCCGGGGGGCAATTTCGGGCCGACGACCTACAACGCCGGCCAGTCCCGTTACGAGGCCACATTCACGTGGAATGTTCCTGGAGGATACCCTGCGGGCACCTATGGCGGCATTGTCATCCAAGTGACCGACAACCACCCTTCGGACCCGCGCACCGATTCGCGGACCCTTGCGTTCGTGATTGGAAGCAGCAACAAACCGCCCACTCTCGACACTATTGGCGGCCAGGCGGTCCCCGGCAACAACAGCCTGGTGTTCACTGTACAGGAAACGGCCACGCTGAACCTCAACATCGTGGCCTCCGACCCGGATGCGGGCAATACACTTGCCTTATCGGCTTCGGGAACATTGGCCGGGGAAAATGCCGCCGGTTACTTCACCGATTATGGCAATGGCACCGGCAATCTCACCTGGACGCCCGGCTACGAAGACCAGGGGGTGTATACAAACATCGTATTCGAAGTGTCGGATGGCCAGCTCAATGATCTTGAGGCGGTCACCATCGTGGTGGTCAACAAGAATCGCGCGCCGGTGCTGGGGCCGCTCGAAAATCAGACCGCGATTGAAGGAACCCTGCTGACCTATCAAGTGACGGCCACGGATCCGGACGGCGGCGTTCCCACCCTGAGCGCCGCGGGCCTGCCCCCCGGCGCCACATTCAGCGACAATGGCGCGGGCACGGGCACGCTCACCTGGCTTCCGGGCTATAGTGCCTTCGAGGCCGCGCCCGCAGGCGGGTATTCAGTGATCTTCACGGCCTCGGATGGCATGGCACAGACACAGGGCGCCATCACCATTATCGTGCGGAATACGAACCGCGCGCCCATTCTGTATTCCTTCGGCGATCAAGCGGCCGCGCCCGGCGACACCCTTGTGTTCAACGTGTACGCGGCGGACCCGGACGGCACCACGCCGTTGTTGAACATCGCGAACAGTCCCGGCGGCGCTTTTGTGGACCATGCGGACGGCACGGGCACCTACATGTGGAAAACCCGGACCGAAGACGGGGGCGTTTATTCCGGCGTCATCATCAGCGCGTCGGATGGCGATCTTTCGGACAGCAAGACATTCACCATCATTATCGGCAATCCCGGCCTGGTGCCGAGGTTCGCCCCCATTGGTGACAAGGAGGCCGATGAGGGCGCCACCCTCCACTTCCTTGTCTATGCCTACGATAACAGCGGCGCCCCGCTCGTGTTGACCGCCGAGAACCTGCCGTCCGGCGCGTCCTTCTCCGATCAAGGCTATCATACCGGCGTGTTTGATTGGGCCATTGATTACAGGAGCGCCGGGGTTTATGACAACGTAGTCTTTCTGGCCTCGAACGGCGTTTACACCGGCGCCTGCCGCATCCGCATTACCGTGCATGATGTGGATGCGCCACCCGTGCTCGATTTCATGGGGGATAAGACCGTTGAATATGGCAATACGCTTATGTTCACAATCCATGCCAACGACGCGGACGGCGACATCCCCGGACTGGCCATCACCGCGCCGGATACGCCGCCCCCGTTGCCGGGCGGTTATGCGTTTATTGATCACGGCAATGGAAGCGGCACGTTCACCTGGGCGACCAGCGCGAGTGACGAAGGCCTGTACCACGCCAAGTTTCTTGCGATTGACCTTGACCGCCCAGGGCTTTCCGACAGTGAAGAAATCCGTGTGGCCGTGGTGGAGACCAACAGTCCGCCCGTGCTTGCACCCATTGGGAACAAAACGGTGAACGAGGGAGAGGAGTTGCGCTTCACCGTGGCGGCCACGGACCCCGACGGCACCCGTCCGCGGCTCGCGATGGACCATGCGCCCGCCGCCGCGGTGTTCACGGACCATCACGATGGCACGGGCACTTTCTCCTGGGTTACAACCTACGCCGATGCGGGCATCTATCCCGGCATCGAATTTGCCGCCAGTGACGGCCTTGCGCAACAGACCGAGACCATCACCATCCAGGTAAACGACGTGTCGCTGCCCCCGGCGGGCACCCTGAGTATCAACGGCGGCGCGGAGATAACCCCGCGCGCCATCGTTACCCTCAATTTGACCGCCCAGGATCGCAACGGCCACGGCGTCGCCTGGATGCGATTCCGCAATGAGGGTGA
Organism: uncultured Nitrospirales bacterium; assembly: GCA_964466925.1. Taxonomy (GTDB): domain Bacteria; phylum Hydrogenedentota; class Hydrogenedentia; order Hydrogenedentales; family CAILVY01; genus CAILVY01. Next base: position 1,221 of record CAYXPO010000457.1, on the reverse strand, counting down.
AAACTGGGGCGCTTGGGAGCCTTTCCAAAGCACGCGCTCCGGCTGGATGCTGCCCGCCGGCGATGGATTCAAGACGGTGCAGGCACAATTGCGCGACGGTTCCGGCGGCTTCGGTGACGAAAACGTTTCAGCGGTGTTGTCCGCCGTTATTCTGCTCGACGCGGCGCCCATGGTGGTTGAGGCGGTCGAACCGCGCGTGGTAACAGAAACAGTTAAACGGACGCACACCTTCGAGGTGCGCGTCAGCGGAAACAATGGCGGCCCGGAGTATCAATGGTACTTCGAGAGCACCGGAAGCAAAAGCGGAGTTCTCATCAGTGGCGCGACATCCGCCGCGTACACCACACCGCCGCTCGAACTCACGGATACCGGGTTCTACTACTGTGCCGTAACCGCCTATCTCGAAACGGAACAATCACCGGCGTTCACATTGACCGTGGTGCCGGGACTGCCCGCCGCAGGCGCGTTGGGACTGGCGTTGGCCGCTCTGATCACCGCGCTGGCCGGCGCGGCCACGGTGCGCCGTCGTTCCCAATAGAATAAATTGATATTTACAATTCACCGTTTGCGCAACGACACTGGGGGCATGGGTGGTTTTGGGCTGATAGTGTGAGACGTGCATAATGTTGGATGATCCTTTGATGCCCAAACATGGGGGCTACCGGAAATTGAAGAGCTTTCAGGTAGCACAGTTGGTTTATGATTTAACAATGCGGTTTTGTGACCGCTATATCAGCAAGCGCAGCCGCACCCACGACCCGATGGCGCAGGCGGCGCGTTCAGGGGTTCAGAATATTGCCGGGGGAAGCAGGGCGAGCGGCACGTCCAAGAAAACGGAATTGAAACTGACCAATGTAGCGCGGGCGAGCCTGGAAGAATTGCGCCTGGATTATGAGGACTTTTTGCGGCAAAAGGGGCTGGGACTGTGGGTGTGGGATGATCCGCGCCGGGCAAAACGAATAGCACAGCGGCCAAAAACCTCCGAAGATTTCGTGCGATGGACACAAGAGGTGCATGAACACAAACATGGACCCAATGGACCCAACGGACAGCCGCATGATAGGTCCATCCGGTCTATCCGGTCCATTCGGTCCATGAATGCAGCATCATCCAATAATATGATCCCTATTTACCCCGAGATAGCGGCAACTGGCATTCTGGCGTTAGTTGCTGCCGCGTCGCGCTTGCCCGCCCGTCAACTGGAAGCACAGGCGGATTCTT
>CAYXPO010000456.1:0-4487 GCA_964466925.1 uncultured Nitrospirales bacterium | reverse complement strand
GCTTTATTGTCGGCCACCAGCGCATCAATCATGGCGATGAGATCAATCCCCGCATTCATGTATCCAAGGTACATCTGGCCGGGCGCGGCCACTTGCAGCGGCACTTGAAGCCGCCGGTCCCACTTTCCTTCATCCTTGAACCGCCGGGAGCCGCCCGAATTGGATCGGTATCCCGAGTCGCCCATGCGCTCGTTGTAAATGGGATCGCTGAACGTGCGAATGCCGTTTACGCGCGCATCTTGACGGGCGCCGGGCGTGTAGCCTTCGGTAAGGTGATCCCCCACCGTGGCCCACCGTATGCCTATCTCCCGCGCCGCTTCGCTGTTCACTTCCGCGATCTTGGCTTCAATGTTCACCTGGGTAATTTGGCTTTGCATCCGGTCGAGTTCATGCACGGCCGACAGTATATTCAGCACAATATCGGGCGTATCGGTGATAATGAGCGTATTGCTGTCCGCATCGGAACTGACACTTCCCCCCGCGCTGGACATCCCCGTGAGCGCTTTCTGCAAAACGTCCGCATTCGAATTCTCAAGATGGACCACTTGGGTGGTCATTTGGGCGGTGCGCGCGCTCTGCGGCTCAGGGGCCCGCACGCTTCGCGTCACCGTGACCCGGGGATTTTTCAGGATGACGCCATAGGCGGAGGATACCCGTGCGCTGGCGTCTTCCTCGGACAGATTTCCCACGGTAACGTTCCCGATGTAAGGAAGGGAGACGTTCCCATTCTCGTCCACTTGCACGGAGGCCGACAACTCGGGATGGCGGTGCACCTTTACGAGAACACTTTGGCCGGGGGTGATGGGGGCGTTCGCCGGCGCGTCGGCCCCGGTGTTGGTCAATACCAGCAGCCCCCCCAGAAATGCTGCAACGCAAAATCGCATGGTTACCATGGAATTCTCCTGAAACGCGTTGGCATCATGGCTTGGTTACGCCCTCCTCCAATTGTTTGGCTTCAACCTCGGGATCCGGGGCGGGGGCCGTCGTGGCGCCGGAGGAATCCGCCTGTGCCGCCGGAGGCGGGGCCGTCTTCCCGCCGGACGAAGCCGTTTTTGACGAATCAGACGTTACGCCAAAGTCCACGCGTAGTCGTTCCATTTGTTTTTGAATTTCCTCGCGCGCCCCCGGATCAATCCCGGGCATTCCAATGGCTTTTGACCAATACTCGAGTGCCGCCCCGGCCAAGCGGGTTTTTTCGCTTTTGTCTTCGGTCAGCGCGGCGCGTTCCCGCCCCATGGCGCCCAGTTCATAATAATCCGTGTCGGGGGTCATGTTTTGCGGAAGCACCAACGCCTGAAGATAGGCGGATTCCGCATGTTCGTAATCCCCTGAACGGCGATAGGCCGCGGCGAGCGTACGCAACAAAACCAGGGCCGAAGGGGTGTCTTCGGTCAACCGGGCGGGATCCCGCAACAGGCCGATGACCTCTTCATACCGTCCGAGTTCGAACAATATCAGCGCCCGGAAGGATTCCGCGCGGGGATGGCGGGGATCCCCCGGATTATGCTTCAGGTAGAGGTCAAACAGGGCCAAAGCCTGCTCCCGCTGTTGCTGAGCCGCCTCGGTGGAACTCGCGGGCGCGGAACGCATCGCGCATGCGGCATAGAATTCTGCTTGCGGGCGCATCGGATGGTCCGGGTAACGTTTGGCAAAAGCGGTAAAGGTCTGCGAGGCGTCCCAAAAGAGATTCCCCTCGAACTGGACGCGCCCAAGGGCGAACAGGTCTTCCGGAGCCAGCATCATGGGTTTCAGTAAAGCGCCGAAGGCGATGTAGGCGCCGAGGGCCAGAAGAACCACGACTCCCGCGAAAATGGTGGCACGGATAAAACGGCGCCGCTGCCGGGATACATGGCGCCGGGATTTGCGGCGGCGGCCCGGAGCGGCGGCATAATCGTAGACTATTCTCCGCCCATCTTCTTCGTCTTCTTCGCCTGCCGCATGTTCTCGATCGGAAGGCGGCATCCACTGGCGGATAACCGGCGCGGGCGCAGGCGTGGAAGACGATTCCGTTCCCCCGGGTTCGACGGGTATTTCGGCGGATTCACGGGGTTGCTGTTCTAATTCCTGCAGGAGTTGTTCGGCTTCAACCAACTGCTGCCCCAGCGATGAGGGGCTTTGGAGTATTTCCGCCCCGCCATGCGGCGTTTCCTCTTCAACGCTGGGTGCCGTTTGCGGGGGTATTTTCGCGTCAGCCCGGCTTCCCTGCGAATGGATCGTCTCCAACACTTTCGCGAGGGTGTCTTGGAGATGGTCTTGACCGGAACGATCAGGCGCAGGCGCAGGCGGCACTTCCAGTTCAGACACCAACGCGCACAGGGCTTCGATGGAACCGGGCTCCAGGGAGATAAGGGTGTCCGGAGGGGAGGGCGCGGCGCCGGTGATACCGGCCTCCGTGCCGGGGGGCGAAAGGCTGTGATCCACGTCGCGCACCCCGCTCTCAAAAAAACTTACGGGATGCGCGGGATTCATATCTTCCGGAGGAGGAACGGCCATGGGGCCGGAGGACATGCTCAGTGGGCGTGTAAGCCCGGTCATTTGAATGAAATCAAGATCGCCCGAACGGTGCTCGGGGGGCACCCCGCTATCAAGCCGCGCATCGGACTCGATGGTTTCCATGAACTTGCCATCTATGGTTTTCAGATGGGAGACCACTTCGGCCTCGTCCAGGGGCGGTTCATCGGGCGTATCGCGTCGCGTGTCGGACATTAGTGCATATCCAAAGTTGGCACGGGATGCTCTTTCACCGCGCGCAGCAACAGTTGGGCGGCGCGTTGGTCCCGGGAAATTTGATCCCGGACCGCCTTGTCCGCGATGGACTCCGCCCGGCCGGCCTCCGCTTCACTTCGCAACACGCCGGCTATGGCGGATACCACGCGGGCCCGGCGTTCCGGATCGGGCAGCATGGTTTTGTCAATGGTGTGCAGGACCAATTCGTGCCCCACCTCAAAGGACTTCAACTGCGCGGCCAGCAGGATGGCATTGCGGCAAAGCGTCACTATCACGCGCGGACTGCCTTCGGAATAGGCATGAATGGCGCGCAGCGCCGTTTCCGTAAACTCAGGCCCCGAACCGGGTTCGGCCCCGGCCTGCCGCAGGCGGAACTCTATGAAATGGCGGGTCTCATCAAATTGAATGGGCCCCAGGGTATAGGTCATGTTGATGCGTTGCGCGAAGTTCGGCGCGGCCCGCAAGACATCCATCCATTCCAGCTGCGCGAATAACACCAAGTTCAGCAACTTGTGTTGATGGGTTTCCAGGTTTTGCACCAGGCGCAACAGTTCCAATTGACCGCGCTTGTTCAAGTTTTGCGCGTCATCAATGATAAGGGTGCAACTGCGCTCGCGATTCCGCAGCAAAAACTGGTTCAACGCCTCCATATAGCCCACAAAGGACTTGTCCTGTGGATGAAGGCCAAACTGCGCCACCGCGCTCTCCAACAAGGCGAAGCTGGTCCACGACGGTATGGGAGAACCAATGATCCCCGTGCAATACCGATCAGGGTTGGCCGCCATGCCGGTGATCAATTTGCGCAACAGCGTGGTCTTGCCCGTGCCGTAATTGCCCAGAATGACCGCTATGCCATGCCGGCCATCAATACTGCCCCACAACCGGAACAGGCACTCCTTGTGTTCCCGCGTGGCATAAAAATAAGCCGGATCCGCCGTGGGGGCAAAGGGCTGTTCATGAAGCCCAAAGAAGGCCAAATTCGACTGAATTTCATTCATTCATGCCGCCTTTCGGGCACTTGCTGTTTCACCTTCAGCGGGGTTTACACCACCCCGCCCAATCACCAGTCCCATTCTTCCGGTTCGCTCGAACCCTGTATTTTGCCACTGTGCCGTGCTGACTCTCCCATCATTATAGTTCGCATCACGCCTGCGGGACCGCCTGACTTCTCTATCGGCCAAGCACCATCCCATCCTTTAGCGTATTTGTATCATTTGCCATTCTAGAGCATTCCGGGAAACCTGTCAAGTGTTTATTAAGCAGGTATTGTGTTTTGCAACAGGCCGTCCACAATATGTTGTGCAATACCTCCCCGTTTCTGGCCAGATGGACGCATTACAAAAGGTTTAGCTTGGTTTCTGCGGTGAATCATGCTATAAAGAGACGCACAATATAGGTGACATTGACGGCTACAGGGAGCGTTATGCACATGAGCACGGAACGTCTTATTGTACTTACGGGGTCGCTCAAAGACAAGGTGTTTGAGATTGTTGAAACGGTCAGCATCGGCCGCAATCCGGACAATACCATCCACTTGGATGACCTGCAAGTCTCGCGAAAGCACGCCGTGGTTCAGCGGGATGCCAAGGGGATTATGCTGAAAGATTTGGGAAGCGGCAATGGCACCTACATCGGGAACCGCCGAATTTTGGAGTCCCGGTTGTCCGTGGGCGTTGTAATCCGCATCGGCGCACAGGAAATACGGTTTGACGCGGGGGGGGCCGCCGTGGCGGCAGACGCCGCCAAAGAAGACAAGAGCC
>CAYXPO010000455.1:0-4490 GCA_964466925.1 uncultured Nitrospirales bacterium | reverse complement strand
ATTGCGTCCGCGGCAACCGGGAGCGCCAGACACAGCAGCAGGCCAGCAAGAATACCTGCGGTCAACGTTCCTGCATTGTTCATTGTGATGTGCTCCCGATGCCTGGAAAGGCCGTTGCTTCTGGAAAAGAGTTGCGCATGCTAGCACTTTAGTTTAGCATAACGGGATTGCATGGGACCCGTCAAATGCCGGAATGAATAAGATTTTCTATTCGCAACTGTCTGCCACATGCCGAATAGCTCGTGGTCCGCTTGAAACTTAGCGTAAAACTTTGTGTTCATTTGGGTTCAAACTTTGGTTTGTCGATTATGCTCGAAGGCTACAAACTAAAGTTTCAACCCCAACGCGCGCCAAGCTTCAATTTGACGATGAGCAGTTCGGCACGTGGTAGACCGTTGCGAAATAAAGAGTAATGCACAGACCTTAAAAAAATAGGAGTTGACCCATGAAGAAGCATGGATCTATCCTTCAAGCGTTTGCATTAACAATCCTCTTTCTTTCCACTGCTGCACACCCTGCAACATTGCCGAAAATGCCCTCCGGGCCGGAAGGTCCGGGACGGTTTGGCGCATACTACACTACCCTTGACTATGAGGCGGTCTGGGACGCTCCCTGGCGTATCGGTGATCATGCGGATGTCGTCGTGCGTTTTGACTCGGGCGGCCACAAGTTCGTGTTCTGGCGCGGCACGAGTTACATCCCCTGCTGGGTGACCGACACCGGCATCTGGTATACCAACGAGTTTGTGGAAAGAAGCGGCGCTGATTGTCCGAATGTGCAAGGGTGCTGCGAACCGATGTCGGACAAGCAGTGTCGCTATTCCCACGTGCGCATCCTCGAGAACACGGACGCCCGGGTGGTGGTTCATTGGCGCTACGCGCCCGTGGACGTCAACTACAATCATCTCTTTATTGACCCCGAGACAGGCTGGAGCGATTGGGTGGATGAATATTACTGCCTGTATCCGGACTCAACAGGCGTTCGCAAGATTACGGCGCATAGCTCGGCGCCGGAAAAGTGGATGGAGTGGCATGAGGCCATTGTGCTCAATCAGCCGGGAACCATGCCCGAGGACAATATTGAACTGGCGGCCGTGTCCTTGGCCAACATGAAGGGCGAGAGCAAAACCTTCACCTGGACCGATCAGGGCGCGCCCAGCTTCCTTACGCAACCTGTGCATTCCAACATAGTCAAAATCAATCTCAAGGCAGAAAAGAGTCCCTTCGCCATTATCCCGTCCAGCACCGCGTCCACGGTCCCGGTGATAACCCCCTATAGGGGTCACGGCAAAGGCTCCTTCTTCAATTTTTGGGACCATTGGCCCGTGTCCGCCGACGCGTCCGACGGCAGGCTGGCGGAATCGGCGCAGCGGCCGTCCCACTCCTCCTTGGTGCATATCGCGCACCAGCGGGACGACCTCTGGCCGTTTTACGCGCAAGGCCCGAATCGGCGAACCAAGGTCATGCTCCACGGCATGACCCATCTGGATGTCGCTGACTTGGCGCCTCTCGCTAAATCGTGGGAGAACCCGCCGGAACTGAACGTTACTGCCGGAGACTATAACGCGCTCGGATATGACCGATCCGAAAAGGCGTATCACTTGGAGAGGACCGGAACGGGAACCGCGCCGCTCACATTCAACCTGTCGGCTGATGTGGAATATCCGGTCGTCAATCCGGCCTTTGTCATTCGAAACTGGGGTGAGGGGGATGTCGTTGTGAAACTTGACGGTAAAGATATGGAACGGGGCGAGACATTCCGCTTCGGCCATCGGCATACCCTGACAGGCACGGACCTCATTGTCTGGCTGAAGGCTGAATCGATGCGGGAACTATCCGTCGCGGTCCAGGCAGCGCCATAGGCGGTTGCAAAGAGTAGTAGATGGCGCACAGCACTGTGTACGTGCCTTTTCCGCCCACTGGCGGCTATAATGGTTGTTTCTTGGCGCAGGCCCTTAACGTGTATTTTTGGGCGTTTCAGGAGATACGCTGCTGCGCGTCGTCTGCAACTCAAAAAATACTAGCGCGGTGAAAATAAAATGAAAAAGACACGGTTGTGTATTGGCGAGGCCGTCTTACTGGCCCTGATTGCATGCCCGATGATGGCGCAAGAGTTGGATACTGGTTTTTCCTTGGATTACTTGGCGGTATTTGATGCACCGCCCAAAAGCGTTCCCACGAATGCCATGCCGGACGGCCCGCTTCTGGGCAATGGCGATGTAGGCGTGGTTTTGGCTGGTCCGCCGGAGGCGTTGCGGTTTTACATCGGCAAGAATGATTTCTGGACGCGTCACCAGGGCGATGCAAAGGTAATCACAATCGGCTCGCTGTTATTGTCCTTTCCGACGCTTGAGGGAGCGACGTACCGCTTGGAACAGGATTTGGCGCTGGCGGAAGTGCGGGGCGTTTTTAGGAAAGAGGGGCTGATGGTGCGGACGCGTTCATGGGTGGACGCCACTGCGAACCTGTTGCTGACTCAGGTGGATTGCGAGGGCGGGTCGGTTGCGCTTTCCGTGAGGCTGAGATCGGGTCCGGACGGGGCGGACGCTTCGGAACCGGGGTGGTTCACGCGCAAAGCCGACGATCTGCCGGGGCGGAGTCGCGAAGCGGCGGTGGTCTCGCGGATCCTGGGTGCGGAGGGATTGGAAGGGACCGTAAAACCAGGTGAGACTGTTACTGTGTCGACGGCGATCCTGAGCGACTTGGATGCGCCGGACTATCTCGGGGCGGCAAAGGGATGTGTGGCGGCGTTGACGCCGGAGAGAGTGGTGGAACGGACGGCGGGGCACCGGGAATGGTGGCGGGCTTTCTGGGCGCGGTCCTTTATCGAGATTCCGGACAAGGTGATCGAGAAGCATTGGTATGCGGCGTTGTATGCGCTGGGGTCGTGCAGCCGACCCGGCAAAGTTGCCCCCGGGCTTTGGGGCAATTGGCTGACAACGGACGCACCCAACTGGCATGGGGATTTTCACCTGAACTACAACTTTCAGGCACCGTATTACTTGACGTACAGTTCTAACCACGCGGATCTGTCCTTGCCGTTTTACCAGGCCATCGGGGAGTCCATGGAGAATGGACGGGCCATGGCGCGGCGGCACGGGTGGAAGGGCGTACACTTTCCGGTGTGCATCGGGCCGTGGGGGCTTTCGCCGGAGGATCCGGATGGGGATTGGGGCCAGCGTTCCAATGCTGCTTATGCCGCGCTGAACTTCCTCTGGTATTGGCAGTACACGCAGGATGGGGAGTTTCTGCGCCAGGTGGGGTATCCCTACCTGCTCGAGGTGGCGGCGTTTTGGGAGGATTACCTGAAGTTCGAGGAGGGCCGGTATGTGATCCATAACGACTCCATTCACGAGGGGTCGGGGCCGGACTTCAATCCGATTCTTTCGCTGGGTCTGGTGCGCGCCCTTTTCAAAAATCTGCTTGCCATGAGCGTGGAACTGGGCGAGGACGAGGACAAGCGTGCGAAGTGGCAGGACATTCTTGACAAAATCAGCGCCTTCCCGCTTCAGGAGCGCGACGGCAGGACCGTGTTCCGCTATTCCGAAAAGGGCATGGCGTGGTGCGATGGGAACACGCTGGGCATTCAGCATATCTTTCCGGCGGGCGCCATCGGTCTGGACAGCGATCCGAAACTGCTGGAAGTCAGCCGGAGTATGATTGATGCGATGGGCCGGTGGACGGACAACAACGGGTTTTCCTCGTGGTATACCGCCTGTGCCCGGGTGGGCTATGATCCCGAACGCATCCTCAAAGGGCTGCGCCATGAATGCGAGAAACAGTCCGCGCCGAATTTGCTGCTGCAATATGGGGGCGGCGGCATTGAGAATTGCAGCGGATTCCTTGCCGTGAACGAAATGCTTCTCCAGAGCCACGAAGGCGTGCTCCGGTTATTCCCCTGCTGGCCCCGGGAGATGAATGCCCGGTTCGGAAGGCTCCGCGCTGTCGGCGCATTTCTCGTCTCAGCGGAACTTAAAGGCGGCGTCATCTCCGGCGTAACTATCCTCAGCGAAAAAGGGCGGGACTGCATGATTGTCAATCCCTGGCCAGACAGGAAAGTGCAGGTCATCCGAAATGGTAAGGAAGCGGAAATGGTTTCCGGCGCCAGGTTCACGCTCAAGACTATGGCAAATGAAACCCTTCAATTCGGGTGCATTCCGGAGACAGCCGCTCATGAGGCTTGTCAGCCATCACCGTAAACGATGAAATTTTCGGAACCAGGGACAGCCCGCCATGAGGCTTCGCCTCCACCATAAACGATGAAATGGCGTTCATACTTGCGCCAAGCATACGTATATCACCCCAAGACTAACACATCGCCCCGCACGCTGAACAACATACGAAGAGCATGGGTGAACGTCAACAACATTTCAGAGCAGAATGCGTTTATTTACTTGCCAAGGTTGCCATTCGGAAACCTTCGGCACTGCTGTGCGGCTAGCCCGCATATCTCACCAGGTTTCGTTACGAGACCGCGAAGATTGCGGTATA
>CAYXPO010000454.1:0-4491 GCA_964466925.1 uncultured Nitrospirales bacterium | reverse complement strand
GAAGAAGGCAAGTGCCGCCTGGCGATACGCGCGCTCTTTCTGGCCCTGCTGGCACGGCTGGCGCGGCGGGACCTCATTCGCATCGCGCGGCACAAGTCGAACCGCGAGTATGGTGTTGAACTGACGCGTCATGCGCATGCGCATCCGGAGCTTCTTTCCGCGTTTTTACGGGGCGCGGAAATCTATGAAGCGGTATGGTATGGCGACCATGAAGCCGGCCCGGAAGGATACGAGGCGGAGCAGGCATGCCATGAACAGGCGGGCGGGTAAATGAATACAACGTCCGCCCCCAACTCCGGAACACGTGCCCGCGCCGGGTGGCTGGCGGCGGCGGCCGTAATTGTCCTTGTATGCATGGCGCAACTCTGGCGGGTGTTCGCGTTGCGCGTGGAGTATGGCGATGTGTATCCGGCCTATTCGACGCATCGCGCGGACCCCATGGGCGCCCAGGCGTTTTACGAGGCCCTCGCCACGCTGCCGCCGCTGCAGGTGCGCCGCCATGAACGCGACATCATGGAGCTTAATCAAGGGAACAATACCACGCTGTTTATTTTGGGTGTGCCGGACACGGCGGACCCCTTCGAGGTCATTCGCTCCATCGAAGGGTTTGTGCTCACGGGCGGACGCTTGGTGGTGGCCTATTATCCGTTGTCCGGGGAGTATTGGGACTATGAGCGGGAACGGTTGGCGAAGAAAAAGGAAAAAGAAGGGGAGGCGGAGGAAAAAGTCACCGAAGGAGAAGAACTTCTGGTCAATATCAAAGACCGCTGGGGATTTGAACTCAACGGGAACGCATGGCCGGGGAAGCCGAAAAAATTTCAGGTGCGGAAAACCGCCGGGATCACGGAACTGCCGGACGCCCTGCCCTGGCGCTCCGCCTCATATTTTGAAAAAGTGGCCGATCATTGGAAAACCGTGTATGCCCGGGACGGATTGCCGGTGGTGATCGAGCGGCACTGGGGCGGCGGTTCCATTGTGGTGTGCGCGGATTCGTATTTCATCAGCAATGAAGCCCTGCAAAAGGAACGCCCCACCGCGTTTTTAACCTGGCTGGTTGGGCCCAACACGCGGATTGTCTTGGATGAATCGCATCTTGGCCTTGTCCGTACGCCCGGCCTGATGGACTTGGTCCGGCGGTACCGTCTGGAGCCGGTTCTGATGGTTTTTCTGTTGGTGGGATTGCTGTTTGTCTGGAAGCGCATGTCAAGCCTGGTGCCCCGGCATGACGCGGACTATCTCCGGAGGGCCGCGGCGGATGAAACGGGCAAGGAAGCCTTTTCCGGGCTGTATCATCTGGTGCGGCGCGGGGTTCCGCCCCGCCGTTTATTACACACCTGCTACGAGGAATGGCGGCGCGACTTTGCGCAGGACCCGCGCTGCACCCCCGCCGTGCACCAGGATATGCTGGGGTTGGCGCGGGATGAGGAAAACGACGCGTCCGCGGTGGTGGCGCGCTATAAAACGATGGTGAAACGTTTACACGAAAGGAAATGATCCGTGACCGAAAAACTGGAACAATTGCAGCACGTGCTGGCGCGGGCCCGCCGGGAAATCGGCAAAGTGATCATTGGCCACGCGGAAGTCATTGATCAGGCGCTGATCGTCCTCTTTTCCAATCAGCACGCGCTGGTGGAGGGCGTGCCGGGCGTGGCGAAAACCCTGCTGGTGCGCACGCTGGCGCGGGTGCTCGGCGGCGAATTCAACCGCATTCAATTCACCCCGGACCTCATGCCGGCCGACATCATCGGAACGAATGTATTCAATTTGAAGAACAGTGAATTTCAACTGGTGAAAGGCCCGGTGTTCACGACGTTCCTGCTGGCCGACGAAATCAACCGCGCGCCCGCGAAAACACAGTCGGCGTTGTTGCAGGCGATGCAGGAGCGGCGCGTGACCATTGACCGCGAAACCCATGTGTTATCGCCCAATTTCACGGTGTTCGCCACGCAAAACCCCATTGAATTCGAGGGCACCTATCCGCTGCCGGAAGCCCAGGTGGACCGCTTCATGCTCAAAATCGTCATGGAGACGCCCCAGCGGGAAGAGGAACTGACCCTCGCCCGCCGCACCCTGGGGCTGGAGGCGCCGGAGGCGGTGCTTGCCGGGGGAAGCGTGGAACAGGTATTGGCGGAAGGGCAACTCGGCCAGATGCGCGGCATCTTGAACGAAATCGTGGTGCGCGAAGAGCTTCTGCATTATGCGGTGGATATCGTGCGCAAGACGCGGGAGCATGGCAGTGTGCTGGTGGGCGCGGGGCCGCGCGCCACACAGGCGCTGCTGCTCTCGAGCCGGGTGTGCGCCGCGATGCAGAACCGGGATTATGTGACGCCGGACGATGTCAAGAGCATGGCGCGGGCCGTTCTCGAACACCGGCTCCTTCTCCGGCCCGAATATGAAATCGAGGGCCTGACCGGTTCCGAAATCATTCAACAGTTGCTGCAGAGCGTGACGGTTCCCCGATGATTTCCCCGGCCAACAGAGTGATTTTCTGGACGGCGGCGGTATTCCTGCCCTGCGCGCTGGTGGCGGCCGCCGTGCCGGAATTCATCGTGTTGGCCCTGGGGATCATGGCGGCGTTCGCGCTGCTGGCGGTGATGGATGCGCTTCTATCCATGGGCCGGTTTGGCGCCTTGCGCATCGAGTTTGCCAAAACCTCGGAAGGCGCCCCGGTGTTCCGCCTTACGAAAGACCGGGACGGGATGCTTGCCGTGCAGATTTCCAACCCCGATGGGCGGTCCCGTCATGTCGAGATTGGTTTGTCCTTTCCACCCGGCATGGAAAGCCCGGAAGAAACACGAACCATCACCCTTTCGGAAAGCGTGCCAGACTGTCGGGTGGATTGGCCGGTGACGCCCCGCAAGCGCGGCGTGTTCTCCCTGGAAAATATCTATGCGTCCATGGATTCCGTATTGGGCTTCTGGAAATGCCGCCGCATGTTTTCGGGCCGCGCGGAAATCCGGGTGTATCCCAATCTCCTGGGCGAACGGAACCGTGTCGCAGCGGTCTTCCTGCACCGGGGCGCGCTGGGTCTGCATGCGCGGCGGCAGGTGGGCAAGGGCCGGGAATTTGAGAAGTTGCGCGAGTACATTCCGGGAGACGGTTTTGAGGACATTCACTGGAAGGCCACGGCGCGCCGCGCGCACCCGATCACCAAAATGTATCAGGTGGAACGGACGCGGGAGGTGTATGTGATTCTGGACGCTTCACGGCTGAGCGCCCGCCTGCTTCCGGAGGACGCCCAAGGCCGTACAAGCCAGTTGGACCGGTTTATCAACGCCGCGCTCATCCTGGGGGTGGCCGCGGAAAGACAGGGGGATTTGTTCGGGGTGCTGACGTTCAGCGACCGCGTCCACGGCTTTGTGCGGGCCCGCAAGGGCCGGGAGCATTATTCGGTGTGCCGGGACGCGCTCTACACGTTGCAGGCGCGCAACGTCACCCCGGATTTTGACGAGGTGAGTTCGTTCATTCGCACGCGGTTGCGGCGGCGCGCGCTGCTGGTGTTTTTGACCAATCTGGACGATCCCGTGCTTGCGGAAACCTTCGCACGCGGCATGGACCTCATCACGCGGCGGCATCTGATCCTGGTGAACATGCTGACGCCGGCGGGCGTGGCCCCCTTGTTCGGCACCCCGGATGCCGCCACCGTGGACGACATCTATAAGAGCTTGAGCGGGCACTTGCAGTGGCGCGGCCTGCGTGAATTGCAGCGTGTTTTGCACCGCCGGGGCGTGACCCTGGGGCTTGTGGAAAGCGAATCCCTGACGCCCGAACTGATTTCTCAATACATGCGCGTGAAACAAAGGCAATTGTTGTGATTTTGGACGTGATGCATTTTGTACGGGAGGAACAGCCGTTCTGGCGGGAGCTGGAGGACTGCCTGAATCCGCTGGAACGGCGCCTCGAGCACCGGATGAGCCTGGCGGAAATCCACCGGTTCTATTATCTGTACCGCCGGGCCGCCTCGGACCTGGCGCGCCTGCGCACTTTTGCGGCGGAACCGGACACACAACGGTATCTCGAAGCACTGGTGGCCCGGGCGTACGCGGAGATACACGAAACCCGCGAAGCCCCGCACCGCCTGAGACCACGCGCGTGGTTTTTCGAGACCTTTCCCCGGACGTTTCGCCGCCACTATCGCGCGTTTCTCGTGGCCCTCGCCGCGATGTGTTTGGGAAGTGTGTTTGGCGCCGGGGCGGTGTTGCTTGATCCGGAGGCGAAGGAGGCGGTGTTTCCGAGTCAATTCGGTCATTTGCAGGAAGACCCGGCGAAACGCGTGGCGCGGGAAGAACATTCGGCGGAAGACCGGCTCGAGGGCGCCAAATCCTCGTTTGCCGCCGCACTCATGACGAACAATATCCGGGTGAGCATTTTCGCCATGGCGCTGGGGATTACCTGGGGCCTCGGCACGCTGGTGATGATGTTTTACAACGGCGTGATCCTGGGCGGGGTGGCCATGGATTATATGCTGGCGGGCCAGAGCACCTTTCAGGC
>CAYXPO010000453.1:0-4505 GCA_964466925.1 uncultured Nitrospirales bacterium | reverse complement strand
GTGTGTTCACGTCGAACACAGCGGCCCATGGGGGTGGGATGATGAATTGCGCGGCCTCTCCAACGTGGATCATGAATTGCACTTTCGCAAATAACACCGGGGATGGGATATATAATGATGCCTCGTCTCCGACCGTAACAAACTCGATTCTTTGGGGGAATACGAGTACTCAAATTGCGGATATGAACGGCAGTACTACCCTCGCAACCTATTGCGATGTCCAAGGCGGCTACACGGGAACGGGCAACGTCAGCGGGGATCCGGTCTTTATGAGTACACACGATTTCCGGCCCAGTACCGGTTCTGCAGCCATCGACAAGGGTACTATTAGCGGTGCGCCGACAAAAGATATTCTGGGTGTTACGCGACCGATGGGTTCGGGGATAGACATGGGCGCCTATGAATCGGGATTGCCCGTAGTAGCGTTTTCATCGGATGTAACGACCGGCTTGGCCCCATTGACCGTCCATTTCACGGACGAATCCACCCCTGGCTTGTCCACCATCCTGACCCGAGTTTGGAACTTTGGCGATGGCGGTTTAAGCACAAGTCAGAATCCCGTCCATGTTTACTCGAGTGGGGGTGCCTTCGACGTTTCGCTTACGATTATCACGGCGGAAGGTTCGGATACGTTGACGAAGAATGCGTACATCACTATCGGCGTAACGCTGGCGATTCTCACCCATCCGTTTTCCCGTACGGTGACCCCGGGCACGGAGGTGGAGTTTGCCGTAGCGGCGACCGGCACGCCTCCGTTGACGTATCAATGGCGAAAAAATGGCGCAGTGATTCCGCTGGCCACGGAGAACACCTACAAGATTGATCACGCACAAGACTCGCATGAAGGGGTTTACGATTGCGTGGTGAGCAATCCCGGCGAGTGGAAAATTTCCAATACGGCAACCCTCGCCGTGAATTATCGTCCAACAGCGTCTATGATTAACATCAGCCCACCGGCTCCAGCGGCGGGCGAATCCATTACCTGTCAGGTGACCACCCTCGCCACAGATCAGGACCTCGATCCGCTCCAGTATTGGTACAACTGGTATTCCTCGGCGAATGGCAGCACGTTTATCGGTCCCCGGCGCAGCATTCTCACGCCCTCGCTGGAAGATGTGCTGGATTCCAGCTACACGGGTTCCGGCGGGTATTGGAAGTGCGTGGTGACGGCCACGGACGGCACGGAAACCGGCCCGCCGGTCGAGGCGGTCGTCCACGTGATTGCCGGTTCGACGATTACCTGCACAGCCAATCCGGGGGCCATCACGCTCGGCCAGCCCGTGATCTTGTCCGGAGTGATCAGCGCGACCAGTGGCAGCGGGGCCATCGTCTCGTTTACCAGCATTTCCCCCTCCGAAGTGGAGAATCCCAACTTCCCGCCCGCCACCTACACCGGTACGGCGCTTTATTCGCAGACTTTCTATCCCAACGAGGCTTCGGCCAAACGCGACCCATGGCGGGTAACGGCATCGTGGCCCGGCGACACCAATTATCGCGGCGG
This sequence comes from uncultured Nitrospirales bacterium, assembly GCA_964466925.1. Classification (GTDB taxonomy): domain Bacteria; phylum Hydrogenedentota; class Hydrogenedentia; order Hydrogenedentales; family CAILVY01; genus CAILVY01. The sequence continues at coordinate 3,004 of CAYXPO010000453.1, read as the reverse complement.
CACCAGCCCGGAGACCTATATCACCGTGGCCAAGGCGCAGCCCTCCCTGACCTTGACCCTGTCGGCATCGTCGGTTCCCTTGGGCTACGGCCAGTTGTCGACCACGGCCGTGCTTTCCGCCCCGCTTCCAGATTCCTTGAAGCCCATGCTTGCCTCCAAACCCATCTCACTTTATATGAAGAAGCCGGACGGTTCCGCGGCTGGGCCTTTGCAGGGGACCACGGATGCCAACGGCTCCGTGACCTTCCCACCGGGTGCCTTCGCCAGCGCTCATATTGCTTTCGACAGTGCGGGCGTGTGGCAATTCACCGCACTGTTCCCTGGAGACGACAATTTCCTCCAGACCACGTCGCCTCAGTACGACACGACGAATTCCGTGCGCCTGACGGTGAAGGACCATGCGGGCTACGCGGTCATCGTCGTCGGGAAGTACGACGAATTTGGCGAAGGGCAAAAAGAGCACTGCAAGACCGGCGACTATGTCTACCGCTCGCTCCTGGAGAGGAACTTCGGGCATGACGACATCTACTACCTGCGCGAAGGCCCCGCACAACCCGCTCCGGATATCTTCGTGGATGACACCACTCCGCGCCAAGCCGATGTGCAGACCGCCATTCAAACCTGGGCCCGCACTAAAATGAACGCAGGCCCTGCGCCCCTATACGTGGTGTTCATTGACCACGGCGCGCCCGGCGCGTTCTATATTTATTCGGGCAGCTACGGCGAGTCGCGCGTAATCACCCCGCAGGAGTTGAATAATTATTTTACCGCCCTGCAGGGCGGCCTCTCGGCCCAGGCCGCCGCCCAAGACATCGTGTTCGTCTATGGCGGCTGTTATTCGGGCAGTTTCATTCCGGCGGTCTCCGGCGCGCACCGCATCATTGTCACCAGTTGCTCGCCTTACCAGGTTTCCCACCGGGGCGTGCTCGACCCCTTGGATAACCGCCGGGACGGCGAAGCCTTCACCACCGAATTCTTCCGCAATGCACGGGAAGGCAAAACGCTCAAACGCGCCTTCGAACTGGCCTCGGAGAAAATCACGGAATACACCGCCACCAAGAGCAATGGGCGCATCGCGTTGTTATTACAATGCCCCATGCTGGATGACAACGGGGACGGCGTGGGCTCGAGTTGCCCGCTGTCGGTGGTGGCGGGCCAGGACAGCAATCGCGCGCACGAACTCACCCTGGGCTATAGCGTGAATGCCGCCGGCCCCCTCGGCTGGATCACGGTGACCCAAACGCTCCGGCTTGGATTAAGCGATTCCCTGGGCCTGCTTCAGGCCCTTCCCACCCGCACCCCGGCCGCAGGCGACACCGCCTGGATCGAAGTGAAGACCCCTGAGTATACGGGCAGCACGGAAGTGGACCCGGCCAATCCCAACTCGCAGAAAAAGGTGGAGATGCCGCGTTTTGACGCCTCGCGGGTGGAAAATGAACACTTTGTGTGGGACACGGCAACCTTCGCCAGCACGTTTTCCGCGCCCGGCACTTATAAGATTTTCTACTACGCTAAGGACGGGGCCGCCAATGTGGTCAGCGCGTACATGCTGACCACCGTTTACCGCGCACAACAGGACAATCAGCCGCCCCTGCCCGTGAACCTGTTGTTCCCCGGCGAGGGCGATGACGTCTACGGGCGCAGTTTCTTCGCCTGGACCCAAAGCACGGACCCGGACGGAGACCCGGTAACCTACCGGCTGGAAATCGCCCCCGATGCCGCGTTCACGGAACTTCGCTTGAGCATGGAAGGCCTGCTGGGTACGGTAACGCAGCTTTCCGCCTCCGATGCCCTGACGGACGGAAGCTATTATTACCGGGTCATCCCGTCAGACGTGTATGGCGCTATTCCATCCGTGAACGCCGTTCATTCCTTCACGGTGAGTAATGGGAATCCCTCGCTTCCCGGCGTGATTACCGGCCTCGTGACCGAATCCGGCTCGGGCGCCGCCATCACCGGGGCCGCCATCCTGCTGACCCCGGGTTACCTCACCGTCGACACCCTGCCCGACGGCGGGTATTTCCTGGGCATGGTGAATGCCGGGATCTATACCGTCACGGCCTCGGCTCCCGGGTATGGAACCCAAAGCCGGTTCATCAATGTATACGAGAGCGAAATGGCCTCGCTTGATTTTGAATTGACCCCCAACACCGGCTATCGCTGGGGCGAATTGAGCGGGGATGGGAAAACGGGCACGTTGGATGCCTCGGCGATAGGACGATGGCGCGTGCGCCTCATTACGGAGTTCCCGGCCTATCCCGGTGTGACGCGTCCGGCCTATCCCGAGGCTGCGGACGTGAACGGTGATGGCGCATTGAATGAACTGGACGCCTCGGACATCCTGCAATGGAAAGTCGGACTCACAAAACAACTCCCCGCGGACTGTAATGGCAACGGATTCGGCCCGGATACGAATTGTAGAAGTGCTGCGAAGACCGCTCCGAATATCGGTGAACGCCAAATCACCCTGCCCGCGCTGCCTGGCGATCCGGGAACCGAAATCGAGGTAGCCGTAACGCTGGACAATGCCACGGACGTGCGGGCCTATTTCCTCGATCTCACTTTTGATGAAACCATCCTCACCTACGTGAGCTTTGAAAATGGCGGCCTGACCGCCACCTGGGGCGACCCCAACCTCAACACCTTCCCGGGAGAAGTGCTGGTCTCTGCCTCCTCCGCCTATCCCCTCAGCGGTTCCGGAACCCTGGCCGTGTTTCACTTCCAAATTGCCGCGGACGCCGCGGGCAAAGTCTCCCCCCTGCATCTGATCGCCCCCGAACTGAACGGCACCGAAATCCCCGTCCAAGCCGCCGATGGCTCCATCACAGTTATAGGTAGTTCGGTGGAAGGCCTGCCCACCGAAGGTTCAGCAGAGGAAGGCGAGGGGGTGGCCGAAGGTGTGCCGGAAGGATCGCTGGAGGGCCAACCCGAGGGAATAGGTCTCCCCGAAGAAGGCGCACTGGAAGAGGGCTGGGGTGAAGGCATGCCCGAAGGCACCGAAGAA
>CAYXPO010000452.1:0-4538 GCA_964466925.1 uncultured Nitrospirales bacterium | reverse complement strand
CTGCTGAGGCCGCAACCGACGGGGACGTCGCCTAGGATGATCAGGTCCGCGCCACAGAGGGGTTTTCCGATCTTGACCAGTTCATCGGCGACGCCGAGAATGTAATCAATCCAAGGTTCTTCCGTATTTCGCCGGCGGTCGTCAAGATTCGCGTGGGCGCGGCGGTTGAGGTTGGCGGCGCAGGCATTGAGAAGCGTGTCCGGACGGCGGCGCGCCACAATCACGGTGTCGTTTTCGATGGCCATGGGCAGCACGAAGCCGTGGTTGTAGTCGGTGTGCTCACCGATTATATTGACACGGCCCGGGGCCCGCACGACGGTATCAGGAGCCTGCCCAAAGGTTGCAGAGAAGGTGGATTTTGCCTGTTCGATATTAACACCCATGTTGAATTTCCTCTTGAAATGCGCTGATATGCCGTGCCACAACGGCTACGGTATCCAACCATACACCGTTTCCGGGATTCAATGCATATTCGATTAAGGTACGGAGGGTTTTCACGAGGACGGTCTGGCGCTGGTTTTCGTGGCCGATATCGTGCCCCACGAGGATCAGCCACCCATGTTCCTGCCGCGCCTGTTCGATCCAGGGCAGAACGGCCTCGAACGGCAATTCGTCGAAGGAGCGTCCGTTGAGTTGGGCGAGGTCGCAGACTTCGGGGACGTTGTGCCATTCGCTGGGGAAGCCGCGTCCGGCCAGGAAATGACGCGCCACCACGGGAACGTAGCTCTGCGTGTGAATTCCGCGTCCGACAAAGGTATTGCCGCAGGGATACGCGAACGTCTCGGGGAGAACGCCACAGAGGGCGTACAAGCGTTGGTTACATTCCATGATTTCGCGTTCGATCCGGTCCAAGGTGTAGTTTTCGAGGCCGTTTTCGCGGCAAAAAGAGAAGTTGATGCTGCACGGGTGGCTTACCGTGTGGTTGCCGAGTTCGTGACCGGCTTCGGCGAGTGCGCGCCATTGGTGCGGGCGTTTTTCCACATTCTCCGGGACCGCGTAGAAGGTGGCTTTGGCACCGTATTCGTTAAGGAGGGGCAGGCCGGTATCCACTTGGCTCGGGCGGGCGTCGTCGAAGCTGAGGCTGAGGGCGAGGCGTTTATTGTGCGGCCAAGGGAACATGGTTAGGTTTTTCTTTTGAGGTTGATCGTGTGTAATGATGATTTTTTGGAAGAGTACAACATAATGAAGTTGCCGGGCCTATCAAAGCGCAGCTTTTAGGATAAGCGCGTTCCCCAGTACAATTTGGGAACGAGTGGGAAGAGCCATTGATACCGGGTTTAACTGGAGTGAAATCGAAAGTGCTTCGTCGAAGGCTCCGCGCAAGGAAAGAGGGGCGGGAAAGCGTCGTTGTAGTGCGTCTGCGTGCGCCCCGCTGGAGAAGGGTCATACGAGGGTTTGTTCCGTCTCGATGTCGAAGAAGTGGGCGTTGGCCATGTTGACATCGAGGACGTGGGGCTTGTTGACTTCGGGTTCGTGATCGGATTTGACGCGCGCGGTGACGGATTGTTTGCCGATGGCGATGTAGAGGTTGATTTCGGAGCCCATGGGTTCGACCACCTCGACGGGGGCCTGGATGCTGCATCCGGGTTTCATGCTTTGCGCGGGGTTCTCGTGGATGTCTTCGGGGCGGATGCCGATGGTGATCTTTTTATCGAGACAGTGTTGCAGTTTTTCCCGCTTGGATTCGGGCACGACGAGGTCTATGACGGAGGAATCATCGCGGAACCGGAGTTCGCCGTTTTGCGCGAAGAGGATGCCGTTGATCATGTTCATGGGGGGGCTTCCAATAAAACCGGCGACGAATTTGTTGACGGGGTAATGGTAGAGTTCGAGGGGCGTGGCGACTTGTTGAATGACGCCGTCGAGCATGACGACGATGCGGTCGCCCATGGTCATGGCTTCCACCTGGTCGTGGGTGACGTAAATCATGGTGGATTGCAGCCGGTGGTGGAGTTTCGAGATTTCCGCGCGCATTTGCACGCGCAGCTTGGCGTCGAGGTTCGATAGAGGCTCGTCAAAGAGAAATACTTTGGGCTGGCGCACGATGGCGCGCCCGACGGCAACGCGCTGGCGCTGGCCGCCGGAGAGGGCCTTGGGGCGCCGGTCAAGCAGGGCGGTGATGCCGAGGATTTCGGCGGCTTCATGAACGCGCTTTTCGATTTCCTTCTTCTTGAATTTCCGGAGGATAAGCCCGAAGGCCATGTTCTTGTACACGGTCATGTGGGGGTACAGGGCGTAGTTTTGAAACACCATGGCGATGTCGCGGTTTTTCGGGGGAACATCGTTCACGAGGGTGTCGCCGATATAGATTTCACCGGAGGTGATTTCTTCGAGGCCGGCAATCATGCGCAGCGTGGTGGATTTTCCGCATCCGGAAGGCCCCACGAGCACCACGAATTCCTTGTCCTGAATGACAAGGTTGGCGTCTTTCACGGCCTGGACATTACCGGGATATACTTTGCAGAGATTGCGTATTTCCACGCGCGCCATACGATTCGTTCCTTCCGTTGCCGGTCACCTGATTTCATTGGCTGACGCCGCTGTCATGATACCCAAGCGTCCGGGCGGAGTCAATAGCGGTGCATTGGGAAATCAGGAGGAATACTGTGTGGACATTGTGGACGGCGTGGACATTGTGAACAGGACAATTACTGGACTTCTTCGCGGAGGAGGTTGACCACGGGGCGGAGGATTCCTTTGAGGGTGAGGGCTTCCATCATGAGGGTGCGGGTAATGATGGAGGCGAGTTTGGCGGTGGAAATGGGCTGCCCCTCCCCCACGTTGTTCAGGGTGAAGGGTTCGACATGGACGGTGACGGGAAGATCGGCGGTGAGGACGCTGCTCATGTGGAAATCGCTGGGGGCGCTGCGCAGGGCTTTTACCAGAAGCATGCGTCCGGGGGCTTGAACCGGCTGGGTGGCGGCGAGATTCGCGGCTTGTTTTCGGATATACCCGAGGTTGGTGCCCTCCCCCACTTTATAGCGGAGGTTGACATCCAGGCCGTTGAGGATGATTTCGTTGAGGACGATGGTGCGCGCGAAGAGGGTGCGCCAGTCGGGGCGGACCAGCACACGCTGGCAGACAAGGGTGTCGCCTTGCTTGAAGGAAGGCGGGTTCTTCACGGCGAGGCGCTGGAGTTCAATGCCGAGGCGCGCGGGGAGGATGCGAATTTTCTCGACGCGCATGTCCGCGCCGAGGATATGGGAAATGCGGGTTTCAAGCTGGGCGCGGATCAGGCCCTCGATTTGGGTGGAGAGGAGAATGGCGGTGACGGCGATGGCCAGGAGGAGAAGCCCGGCGGGGATCATGACGGTTTTGAGGAGGGTTTTCATGAGAGGGGATCGTGAATCAGTCGAAGCGGTGAAGGAATTCGCCGCATTTCTGGTAGTACTCGTCGTATTTCATCTTGGCGGCCTGGAGGTCTTCGCGGGAGATGAGGGGTTGGGCGGTTTTGTCCGCGGGGACATCGGCAACCCACTCGAAATAGAACGTGGAGTTGAGCCCTTCAAGTACCAAGCGCGCCGAGGGTGTCTTTCCTTTTATTAAGGGGGCCATGAGATTGAGGTCTTTTTTCGCGAATACAACGAGATTGGTGCGGCGGAAAATCTTCAGGGCTCCCTGGGGTTTTTCTTCGAGCGCGGACCCCATGATCACCTGCGCCGGGGTGATCCGGGCGCCGTCCGGCGTTTGGAGGTACGCCTGGATGCCGCGAAAGCCGACCGCATCGTAGCCGATGCTCATATCCTCGAATACGGATTCGATGTGGCACTCGATAATCAGGAAGTTTTCGTCAATTTCCGCGGCGGCCTTGTCGGCGGCTTCCGTGATTTTCTCCCCGGCGTTGACGGCATCGTCGCGGCGCTGGCGGGTGATTTCGGGGCCCACCCAGAGGGCATACGAGCGCGCGGAATAGAGGTTGGGATAAGCGGCTTTGTCCACGTGCACTTGCGCCAAACAGGAGACGGGTTGGAAAGGAATCCGTTCCACCTCTTTCTCCTTGGTGGTTTGGCACGCGGCAATCCACAGCAAAAGCAACAGGCTCGGAAGGACGTTCAGGAAGAGGTGTTTTCCTTGAGGGTACAGGCTATTTTTTTTCATGGGTATTCTCCCCTTCGTTGGCCGGCGGGGCGGTTTTATCCTCTTGTTTCGACGGAGTTTCGCTTTCCACAGGGGCCGCAGGCGCGGTTTTTTCTTCCTGCTTCAACGGAGTTCCGCCTTCCACATTGACTTTGACATTGGTGGTGGGGGCGGTGGGGTCGCTGTCTTTCGCAAGAATGTCAATGGCGCTGGTGCCGTCGGGGCCGCCTTTTCCATGGCGTTGCAGCACGATACTCCCGGCGGGGGAAACCATTTTGACGATGCCCATGGGCCGGACTTCGTCGTTCAGCCAAACATCGGCCTTTTGGGGGGCCGTGCCTTTGTCTTCGGGCGTTTGGGAGATGACGACGTGCTCTGCCTCGATTTCCCCCTGGGCGGTGGCGATTTTTTCCTTCCCAACGGTTTCCCGGGACTCTTTGCGTTTTTTTCCATCGTCGTTC